>JBBSKJ010000105.1:0-7639 GCA_038256475.1 Micropepsales bacterium
CGCCCGACGAAGCGCGGGTGGAAGAATTCAAGCTCAAGAAGATGTGGAAGTCGCCCAACGGCACCATCCGCAACATCCTGGGCGGCGTGATTTTCCGCGAACCCATTATCTGCTCCAACGTGCCGCGCCTGGTGCCGGGCTGGACCCAGCCCATCGTGGTCGGCCGTCACGCTTTCGGCGACCAGTATCGCGCCACCGATTTTGTTTTCCCGGGTGCGGGTACGCTGACCATCAAGTTTGTCGGCGAAGACGGCAAGACCATCGAGCATGAAGTGTTCAAGGCGCCGGGCGGCGGCGTCGCCATGGCGATGTACAATCTTGACGAGTCGATCCGTGAATTCGCCCGCGCCTCGCTGAACTACGGCCTGATGCGGAAATATCCGGTCTATCTGTCCACCAAGAACACCATCCTCAAGGCCTATGACGGCCGCTTCAAGGATCTGTTCCAGGAAATCTATGAGGCGGAATTCGCCGCAAAGTTCAAGGCGGCCGGCATCGTCTATGAGCATCGCCTGATCGACGACATGGTGGCATCCGCTCTCAAGTGGAGCGGTGGCTATGTCTGGGCCTGCAAGAATTACGACGGCGACGTGCAGTCCGACACGGTGGCGCAGGGCTTCGGCTCACTGGGCCTGATGACCAGCGTGCTGTTCACCCCCGATGGCAAGACGGTGGAAGCCGAAGCCGCGCATGGCACGGTGACGCGCCATTACCGCGAGCACCAGAAAGGCAAGTCCACCTCGACCAATTCCATCGCCTCGATCTTCGCCTGGACCCGCGGCCTGTCGCACCGCGCCAAGCTGGACGGCAATGACAGGCTGGCCAAGTTCGCGCTGACGATGGAGAAGGTCTGCGTCGATACCGTCGAGCAGGGCTTCATGACCAAGGATCTGGCACTTCTGGTCGGTCCCGACCAGAAGTGGCTGACCACCGAAGGTTTCCTCGACAAGGTGGACGAGAACCTGAAGAAGGCGATGGCTTAAGACTCTGTTTACCCATGAAACTCGAGAAAGGCCGGCCTGACCGCCGGCCTTTCTTATTTTCGCCATGCACTGGCCTTTTCAGAATTAGCAAATTCTCAAAGGTGCGCCTTCACAATAGCGCGGCAACTCCTGGCCGGCTGTCATGTTCAAGATTCTCGGCTGCGTGACCACGCAGCATGACCTGCACTTGGTCCTGGTCGCCGCTGTCATCTGCCTGCTGTCCTGCGCCACCTTCACGCACATGCTGACCCGCATGCGGGCGGCCCAGGGACAGCTGCTCTATGCCTGGCTGGGCGCGGCGGGATTTGTCGCGGCCTGCGGCATCTGGGCGACCCATTTCATCGCCATGCTGGCGTTCCAGCCGGGCTTCCCGGTGGGGTATGATATTGGCCAGACGGTTGATTCCGCGCTGATCGCGATGGCGCTTTGCACACTGGCCTTCGGTCTTTCCGTCTCACGTGCCGGCGCAATCGGGGGCGGCATGGTGCTGGGGCTGGCGATCAGCCTGATGCATTTTACCGGCATGCTGGCCTTGCGCGGCCCCATGACGATGGATTGGGATACCGGTTATGTCGTCGCCTCGGTTGTGACCGGGATGGCCTTTGGCGTTGCCGCGCTGTGGATGGTGCAAACCGCTAGGACCTTCCGGGGCTTCGCCGCGGCGACCGGGCTTTTCGTGCTGGCGATCTGCGGCATGCATTTCACGGCCATGACGGCGGTGTCGTTCACCGTCGCGCCGGCGGTTCTGGGCAGCGGCGTGGCGCTGGCGCCCGAGAGTCTGTCGATCGCGGTCGCGGTGGTGGCGTTCCTTGTCATCGCGCTGGGCGCGGTCTGCGCTTTGTTCGATACCCGCCTGGCACGGCAGTCCGAAGAGGAAGCCCAGCGCCTGCGCGCTCACATCGCGGAGCTTGAACTGGCCCGCACGGAACTGATCGCCGCGCGCGACGCCGCTGACGCCGGCAATCGCGCCAAGAGCGACTTCCTGGCCAATATGAGCCACGAAATTCGCACGCCCATGAACGGTATTCTGGGCATGACAGGCCTGCTGCTGGAAACCAAGATGGACGGGGAGCAGCGCAATTTCGCCGAAACGGTGCGCGAATCCGGCGAAGCGCTGCTGACTATTGTCAATGACATTCTCGACATCTCCAAGCTGGAGGCCGGAAAGTTCGAACTCGATCTGCAGGATTTCGATCTGGTCGCCACGGTGGAAAGCGCCCTGGCTGTGATGATCGGCAAGGCGCGCGAAAAGAACATCGACCTAGGCTGCTTTGTCGAGCCCGAGGCGCGCGGCGGATATCATGGTGATGCGGCGCGCCTGCGTCAGGTACTTCTCAATCTTCTGTCCAACGCCATCAAGTTCACCGAGAAGGGCGGCGTCAGCCTGCTCGTGAAGGTGGCGCGGGTGGAAGATCCCGCCACGGGCCATGCGCATCTGCGCTTTGAGGTTCAGGACTGCGGCATCGGCATTCCAAAAGCGTCCTGCGAACGCCTGTTCCAGAAATTCAGTCAGGCCGACAGTTCGGTGACGCGCCGCTATGGCGGCACAGGCCTGGGCCTTGCCATTTGCAAACAGCTGGTCGAACTGATGGGCGGGCGCATCGGCGCGGAAAGTGAAATGGGCGTCGGTTCGACCTTCTGGTTCGAACTGTCGCTGGCCAAGGCGCATGCGCCGATGGTCGAGCCCGAGACGGTCGCGCTGCATGTGTCCGAGCTCAAGGTTCTGGTGGTGGACGACATCCCGATGAATATCGACATCATGTCACGCCAACTCGCGGCGCTGGGCCTGCGTCATGTCGCGACCGCCTGTGACGGATTTGCCGCGCTTGCCGAACTGGAGCGCGCCTGGCGTGCCGGCAAGCCTTACGACCTGGCATTCTTCGACCATATGATGCCCGGCATGTCGGGCGGGGAGCTTGCGAGCCGCATCCGCGCCAACAAGGATCTGGCCGGCATCCGCCTGGTGATCGTCTCTTCGGCCGGCGCGCACAGTCTGGCGAAGGAAGACAGCCAGCGTTTCGATGTGCACATGGACAAGCCTGTGCGCCAGCACGAACTGCGCGACTGCTTCACCCGTCTCTATCACATTCTGCCGCAGAGCGGCGCCACCAGACCTGCGGCGGCCACCCTCCCGCCCGTGCCGCAGGAAAAATCACGAATGCGCATCCTTCTGGCCGAGGACAACAAGATCAACCAGAAGTACGCGCAGGCACTTCTGGAAAAGCGCTTCCATCTTTCCATTGCCGAAAACGGCGTGCAGGCGGTCGAACTGATGCACAAGCACGACTTCGACGTCGTGCTGATGGACATCCAGATGCCCGAACTGGATGGCCCGGGGGCGACCCGCCAGATCCGCGCTTTGCCCGCGCCCAAATGTCATGTGCCGATCATCGCGATGACCGCCAATGCGCAACCCGGCGCGCGCGAAGATTATCTTGCGGCCGGAATGGATGACTATATCGCCAAGCCGATCAGTCCGGCCGCGCTGCTGGCCTTGCTGGACCGCTACCAGCCGGCGGAATCCGCGCCCGGATCAGAGCCCGATGGGCTGCTGGACCGTCAGACCGTGCGAAGCCTGTCTGAAGTGATGGGGCAGGAAGGTCTGAACGATTTCCTGCTGCTGTTCACCCAGGATGCGCGCGGCAATCTGGATGCCGCCAGGGCCAGCCTGGAGGCTGATGATCTGGCGGGCGTGGCGCGCGCCGTCCACGGCGTGGTTTCCTCTGCCGGCAATGTTGGTGCCCGCCGGTTGAGCGCGTTGGCGCGGGAACTGGAAGACTGCGCCAAGTCCGGCAATCTCGCCGCCACGCGGGTCATGCTGAGCCAGACGCAAGAGTGCCTCAAAGACACTCAGGCCGAGATTTCGGGTCTGGCAGGAAAACGCGAGACGGCGGTCGCCTGATTACTCCGCCGCGGAGCGCTGCATCTTCTTCTGCGCGTACATCGCCTGGTCGGCGCGCGCCATGGCCAGATCCGGACTGTCGCCCGATTTCAGCTCGAAGGCGCCATAGGCGAAGCTGACCGGAATGGTCCCGCCGTTCCAGATGGTGGGCGAGGCTTTCAGCGCCTCCGCCAAGGTGTCGGCTTTCTTCAGCGCCTGTGCCTGGTTGGCGTGGCTCAGCAAGACGCCGAACTCGTCGCCGCCCAGCCGCCCGACGCAATCGCTGTCGCGTACATGCCCCAGCAGTACGCCGGCGAAATGGGCCAGCACCGCGTCGCCCGCGGCATGGCCATGGGTGTCGTTGGTCTTTTTCAGGTGATTGAGGTCGAAATAGATCAGCGAGGCCGGTGTGTTGTAGCGGCCGGTGAAGGCGATATAGCGCGTCAGCTCGCGCACAAAGGCGCGGCGGTTGAGCAGCGGCAGCATGCCGTCCTGATCGGCGGTCTTTTCCACCTCGTCCAGCCGGGCGCGGGTCTGGGCCAGTTCGCGGCGCAAAATGTCGACTTCGGTCATCAGGCCCATGATGGCGTCGCGCACCCGGGGGGTGAATTCGGCGTCGGGGATGCCCAGCACGCTGGCGACGGGCGTCACCGCGTCGACGCGGCCCACGCCATCGGCTGCCTCTATGCGCCGGGCATAGGCGGCCTGCGCCACGGAGCGGGCGGGGCGAACAGGGCTGTTACGGTCGACTTTCATGGCCTGCCTTCTGGCCCCCAAACCCTATCGGGGACCGCTTTAAGAATGCGTTTATGATCCCCAACGAATGGTTAACGGGGCCTAAACTTGTGCTTTCCTTGGACTTTTTCGCCCCTATACTGCGCCGCTTCGTGAAGCAGGGCTGGTCATGGCGATTCGAAGCACATCAAAAAATGCCGCGCGCCGCGCGGGGGCGAGAAGCCTGGTCGGCATCATCATGGGCAGCCAGTCCGACTGGCCGACCATGAAGGCGGCCGCCGACATGCTGGATGCGCTGGGGGTCAGGCATGAGACGCGCATCGTTTCGGCCCACCGCACGCCCGACCGCATGGCGGCCTATGCCAAGGAAGCCGAAGGGCGCGGCATCAAGGTGATCATTGCGGGCGCCGGCGGGGCGGCGCATCTGCCGGGCATGGTGGCCAGCATGACGACCTTGCCGGTGCTGGGCGTGCCGGTGCAGAGCCGGGCGCTGAAGGGGTTGGATTCGCTTTTATCGATCGCGCAGATGCCGGGCGGCGTGCCGGTGGCGACATTCGCGATTGGTGAAGCCGGCGCCAAGAATGCCGCGCTGCATGCGAGCGCGATCCTGGGCCTGTCGGACATTGGTTTGAAGAGGAAGCTGGACGCCTGGCGCGCCAAGCAGACCAAGTCTGTCGCCAAGTCTCCCAAATGAAGACGCTGACCAGGCCGGTGCCGCCCGGTGGTACCATCGGCATTATCGGTGGCGGCCAGCTGGGCCGGATGCTGGCGCTGGCAGCTAGCGGGCTGGGCCTCAAGACCTCTATCTATAACGATGCGCCCGATGCGCCGGCCTTTCAGGTGACGCAGGCGTCGCTGGCCGCGCCCTATGACGATCTGGCCAAGCTCGCCGCGTTTGCCGACGCCTGCGATGCGGTGACTTTCGAGTTCGAGAATCTTCCCGCCCATGCCATCGCCCATCTTGCCGAGCATGTACCGGTGCGGCCCGGCGCGCAGGCGCTGGCGATCACGCAAGATCGCCTTAGCGAGAAAACCTTTGTCGAAAAGCTGGGATTGAAGACCGCGCCGTTCTTTGACGTGTCTTCGCAGGATCAGGCACGCGCGGCATTCGGCAAGTTGGGCGGCAAGGGCATCTTGAAGACCCGCCGCTTCGGCTATGACGGCAAGGGCCAGGCGAAAGTGTCGTCGGCCGATGAAACGGTGAAGGCTTTTGAAAGCTTCAAAGGCGCGCCTGCGATTCTGGAAGGCTTTGTCGATTTCGAATACGAGGCCTCGGTGGTGGCGGCACGCGGCGGGGATGGCGGGTTTGCCGCTTACGATCCGCCCGAGAATGCGCATGAGAACCATATCCTACGGCGCTCCACCGTGCCCTCGCGCCTTTCCGCCGCCAAGGTGGAAGAGGCAAAGGTGATCGCGCAGCAGATCGGTGATGCGCTGGACTATGTCGGCGTCTTTGCCGTCGAACTGTTTGTCGCCGCGGACGGCGCGCTGCTGGTCAATGAGATCGCGCCGCGGGTCCACAATACCGGCCACTGGACCATCGAAGCCTGCGCCTGTTCCCAGTTCGAACAGCATATCCGCGCCGTGGCCGGCTGGCCGCTGGGCGATCCCGCCCGCCATGCCGATGCGGTGATGGAAAATATCATCGGGGCGGAAGTGGACGCCTGGGAGTCGCTTGCCAAAAACGGCGCCCTGCATCTGTACGGCAAGGCGGAAAGCCGGTTGGGCCGCAAGATGGGCCATATCACCCGCTTAAAGCCGTTGACGAAGCCCTGATCGCCCCTTATCACCCCCGCCCATGAACGCGACCACCATCAAGAAGCCGACCACCACCAAGCCCAATGGGGCTGGGACAGTCGCGCGCGCTTAAACCAAAGCGAACCGGACAGACCCAAGCCCCGCTCCAAACCGGACGGGGCTTTTTTATTGCCCCGCGGCAGCGAGCGAACGAGAACATGAACTGAAGATAGTGGCGGTGTTTTGTGAGCGAGCGCCGCAAAAGAAAAAAGTAAGGAGATCAACGTGAAGAACAAGAGTATCGCCATTGTCGGCGCCACCGGTGCGGTGGGGCGTGAGTTCATCGGCTGCATCGAAAGCCGCGGCATTGCGCTGGCGTCGCTGAAGCTGCTGGCATCCGCCCGGTCGGCGGGCCAGACGCAGAACTTCCGCGGCCAGGAGCTGGTGATTGAGGAGCTGAAGGAGGATTCCTTCAGCGGCGTGGATATCGCGCTGTTTTCCGCCGGCAGCGGCATCTCCAGGCAGTATGCTCCGATCGCGGTGAAAGCCGGCGCGGTGGTGGTGGACAATTCTTCCGCCTTCCGCGCCGATCCGGCTGTCCCGCTGGTGGTGCCGGAAATCAACGCCCATCGCATGAAGGATCACAAGGGCATCATCGCCAATCCCAATTGCGCCGCCATCACCACGCTGGTGCCGCTATGGCCGGTGCACAAGGTGAATCCGTTGCGCCGCCTGATCATCTCCACCTATCAGGCGGCCTCGGGCGGCGGCGCGGCCTTGATGGAAGAACTGGAGCTTTCCACCCGCGCCTATCTCGATGGCAAGGAGTATGCGCCCAAGGTGGTGAAGTATCCCTATGCCTTCAATCTCTTCAGCCACAACACCGCCATCGACATGGCCACCGGCTATAACGATGAAGAGACCAAGGTCATCAAGGAGACGAAGAAAATCTTTGAAGACGACAGGATCGCCGTGTCGGCCACCTGCATCCGCGTGCCGGTGCTGCGCGCCCATTCGGTGTCCATGACGTTCGAATGCGAACGTCCCATCACGCCGCAAGAGGTGAAGGCGCTGCTGGCCAAGGCGCCGGGCGTTCGCCTGGTCGATGATTGGGCCAACAATTATTTCCCCATGCCCAAGGATGCTTCGGGCCAGGACGATGTGCTGGCGGGCCGCATCCGCAAGGATCTGTCTGATCCGTCGGGCAAGTCGATCAGCATGTTCGTGGCCGCTGACCAGCTCCTGAAGGGCGCGGCGCTGAACGCGGTGCAGATAGCTGAACTGTTGTAACTCCCTGTCATTC
>JBBSKJ010000106.1:0-7639 GCA_038256475.1 Micropepsales bacterium
AAATTTGTAGGTGAGAGCGCCGCCCTCATCGAGATAACAGATTTCATATGCGGGCATGAAGGCCTCCGGATGCTTCGAATAATGTCCCCGCTTAATCTGCAATTTGCGCGACGCAGGCGCGAAAGTCGAATGACAATCGCGTTACAGAGATCACAATTTTCCTGATCACAATTTGCCTGTGCCCGCACCGCATCGCTGTGACTTTCCTGCGACCATGGTGCAGGAGCTTTTGTCTGCCCAAGGCGTTAACGGGGAGCCGGATTTTTCACTTGAAGGAGTTTTCCATGCCCGCCCCGTTCAAACTTGCGCCGCTTCCCTGGGATGAAGATGCGCTGGCCCCCACAATTTCGGCCAACACCATCAACTTCCACTATCACAAGCATCACCAGAGCTATGTGGACACGCTCAACAAGCTGGTGGAAGGCACCCCATTTGCCGACATGAAGCTGGAAGCGATCGTGCAGAAAACCGCCGGGGCGCAGGATGCGAAGGAAAAGAAAATCTTCAACAATGCCGCCCAGGTGTGGAATCACGACTTCTACTGGCGCAGCCTCACGCCGACCAAGACCGAAACCGGTCCCAAACTGAACAGCGCCATCACAGCCGCCTTCGGCAGCAAGGACGAACTGATCGCCAAGCTGGCGGAAGCCGGCAAGGACCAGTTCGGCTCCGGCTGGGCCTGGCTGGTCAGCAGGGGCGGCAAGCTTTCCATCGAGAAGACGTCCAATGCCGAGACGCCGATGGCCAAGGGCATCAACTGCCTGCTCACCGTGGACGTGTGGGAGCACGCCTATTACCTGGACTACCAGAATGCGCGGCCGAAATACCTGGAAAGCGTGCTGGGCAAGATCATCAACTGGGACTTCGCCACTGAGAATCTGACCAAGGAAGACCAGGCGGTAGGCGCCGCAGCGGCATAGCAGGCGCCTCGAAATTGGACCTGCCGCAAGCAGCCCGCCTCCCCCTTAGCGCGAAGCGCGGTAAGGGGGAGGTGGTTTCAGCGTTCGAGGCGAGCGGAGCGAGCCGAGTGAAAGCTGAAACCGGAGGGGGTCAGATTTAGAAGCGCGGCTGGCCAGGGAGAGGATCGCGCACCGGGCCGCCATAGGGTGTCGTGCCGGGGAGCGCCCCGCCGGTATAACCGGTGCTGCGGCAGGCGCTGTTTCCCATGCCCCAGCCGGCGCGATAGGCTTTGTTGGTGCGATAAGCCTGGTCATCGCGCACCACATTGCTGGCGCGACTTTTGTCGGCGCCGGGGCCCTGGGCGCTGTTGCAGCCATCCTGATAGCCGGCGCGATAGTCGGGAGTCTTGCGCAGGGCCCGCGTCT
Source organism: Micropepsales bacterium (assembly GCA_038256475.1). Lineage (GTDB taxonomy): Bacteria > Pseudomonadota > Alphaproteobacteria > Micropepsales > Micropepsaceae > Rhizomicrobium. The sequence continues at coordinate 1,326 of JBBSKJ010000106.1, forward strand.
CCTTGCTCATGAAAAGACCGCAGGCCGACAGGGGCAGCAGCAGGAAAAGGGCGATCCAGGACGCGCGCAAAGCAGCTTTCCATCTTGCGTTAACCAGCCCGTTTTACCCCGGATTAAGGGGAAAAGGGGCAAATTCGCCCGATAATAATCACGATAATAATACTGGGGCCTCGTTATGAAGCGGTCGGATTTTTCCTCTCACCGGGTTTTGGTGCTGGGCGGCAAGAGCCACACAATCGGTCTGCTGCGCTCGATCCTGGGCATTGCCGGCGTCACCCAGATCATCCATGTCGAGGAAAGCCCCCGCGCCCTGGAACTGCTCAGCATGGAGCATTTCACCGCCGTGTTTTGCGATCATACGGCCGAAGAGCTGGACGGGATGAGCTTTCCTGTCGCCGCCCGTCGCCGCGCAGGCATGCTCAATCCCATGATCCCGATTTTCGCGTTGCAGGAACAGGCCCGCCGCCGCGATGTCGAAAAGGCCCGCGATGTCGGCGTCACCGATGTCCTCACCACGCCCATCAGCCCCAAGACCATCATGACCAAACTGCAGGCCGCCCTGACCGCGCCGCGGCCCTTCATCGTCGCCAACGAATTCTTCGGCCCTGACCGCCGCGCCAAGGCGCGCGCACCCTTTCACGGCTCGGACCGCCGCACCCGTATGGCCAAGAAGGCCAAGGTCGACTTCACGCATATTTGATTACCCCCTCCGGTTTCAGCTTCTGCAAGGCTCACGCCTTGCACGCTGAAACCACCTCCCCCTTGCTGTGCTTCGCACAGAGGGGGAGGCGGGTCGGGGTTTGCGGAACCATTGGAGCGTACCGGCGTTACAGCGCCATAGCCCCCAAAAGGATTCACCTATGCTCAAATCATTCGCCAGGCTGGCTTCCGTCGCCGCAATTGCGGCGGTCTGCTTCGTGCTCCCCGCCCAGGCCGCCGACAAGGCCCAGCTTCTGCGCGACGCCAACCGCACCGTCGATCACCTGCGCAGCGATCCGGCGTTCGGCGCCGCCCGCAACATGCTGCGTGACGCCCGCGCAGTTTACATCGTGCCCAAACTGATCAAGGGCGGCTTCATCTTCGGCGCCGAAGGCGGTTCCGGCGTGCTGCTGCATCGCACGGCCAATGGCTGGAGCACACCGCGCTTCTATGACATGGGCTCGGCCAGCTTCGGTTTCCAGATCGGCCTCGAACAGGCCGAACTAGTCTTTATCATCAACAGCGAACGCGCCCTGCGCGGCATCGAAGGCGGCAACTTCAAGATCGGCGCCGGCGCCGGGATCACGGTCGTGACCCTGTCGAGCGGCGCGGAAGGCGCCACCACCCTGCGCGGCGGCGATATCGTGGTCTGGACTTCGGCCACCGGCGCCTATGGCGGCCTGACCCTGAACGGCACTATCATCAAGGGCGATGACGCCATGAACGCGACCCCCTCGACCGGACCGCTGGCTACCGCACTGCGGCGGAATCTCGCTCGCACCTGGTAGGTGCGAGCTGTTATTTAATGGGGCGCATCCGGCAAGGCCGCATTCGGCGTCTGGTAAGGTCCCAAAATAAGAGTAAGGTTCGGGGCGTCCGGGAAACCGGGCGCCCCGAATTTCATAAAGGAACCGCCTCATGAAAAAGATCCTTTTCCTTGCCGCTGCCGCGGGCCTGTTTGCCACCCCGGCGCTGGCCGATGTCGCCGCCCAGCTTTCCATCGCCCAGAACCATGCCGGCATGGCCGCCAAGGCCGCCGAACTGAAAATGGTGCAGATGCATCATCATCATGCCGTGAACTGCCTGGTCGGCCCCAGCGGTTCCGCCTTCAACGCCGCCGCCGGCAATCCCTGCGGCAAGGCCGGCACCGGCGCGATCCCGGAAAGCACCGACGCGGCCCAGAAGGCCAAGCTCCAGGCCATCGCCGACACCGCCGCCGCCGGCCTGGCCTCCACCGATCTGGCCACCGCGCAGAAGGCCGCGCAGGCGACTGCCGACGCCGTCGGCGCCGCGAAGTAATTTCAACTTTTCAGAATGAAAAAGGGCGGCCGTTTGGCCGCCCTTTTTATTTGGGCGCGAGGATTTTTGTGGTGTGGGCAGGAGCGTCGCGCGGAGCGGGCTAAAGCCCGTGAGCACGCGCGACGAACCCACGACACAAAAAGACCGCGCCTAGTGTTCCTTCGGCTTTTCGGCGCGGTTGCCGATGTAATCCATGATCGCGAACATCAGGCCCGACCCGACAAAGGTCAGATGCAGGATCAGCATCCAGTACATCTTGCGTTCGTCCAGCACAGAATCTGAATCCGTCAGGGTCATGAAGGCGCGCAGCAGCGAGATGGCCGAGATCGCCACGATGGAGCCTATCAGCTTCATCTTCAGGCCGGAGAAATCCAGCGTGCCCATCCAGCTGGGGCGGTCTTCGGCATTCTCGGTATTGATCTTGGAAACAAAATTCTCGTAACCGGAGAAGATCACGATCACCACCAGATTGCCCGCCAGCGACAGATCGATCAGTGACAGCACCGCCAAGATCACCTCTTCAGGGTCCATGTTCGTCACGTCCAGAAGCTGGGGCATGACGTGGATCAGCTCGGCCAGGAATGCGCCCAACAGCAGCACCAGCGACAGAACCAGCCCGACATAGAAAGGCGCCAGCAGCCAGCGCGACTTGAAGAGGATCGCCTCCAGGATTTTTTCGACGACATTGCGTTGATGCATTCAGGTCTCCGGCTTTCCCAAAAACGCCATAATTAAGGCGAATCCCGCCAGGCGGCGCGAACTTTCGCAAGGCCAACCCGCTTTCGCAAGCGCCGCCGCGAGGATAGCATTAGCCCATAACAACAACATGGCGGGCGTGGATGCTGGACCGGATTCTGGCATTGGTGGTGGAAGTCAAACAGGGCGAGCGCCGCGCGCTGCTCTGGTCCTTCGCCTATTTCTTCCTGATCCTCGGCACCTATTACGTATTGCGACCCTTGCGCGACAATGCCGGCATCACCGGCGGCACCCGCGCCTTGCCCTGGCTGTTCACCGCCACCTTCTTCGTGATGCTGGCCGCCGCCCCGCTTTACGGCTGGCTGGTGGCGCGGCTGCCGCGCCGCCGCCTGATCCCGCTGATCTATCATTTCTTCGCGGCCAATATCCTGGCCTTCTGGCTGATGCTGACGCTGGGCATCGGCCAGCAGATCGTATCGCAGGTTTTCTTTGTCTGGCTGACGGTGTTCAGCCTGTTCGCGGTGTCGGTGTTCTGGTCCTATCTGGCCGACCTGTGGCGCAGCGACCAGGGCAAGCGATTGTACGGCTTCATCGCCGCGGGCGGCTCGCTGGGCGCGCTGGCCGGACCGCTGCTCACCCGCTCGCTGGTGGACAGTGTGGGACCGGTCAACCTCTTCCTTCTGTCGGCGCTGATGCTGGAAGGGGCGCTGTTCTGCGCCACCCGGCTCAGCCAGGCCACCAGCGGCTTCGCCCAGACGCCGCAGAATCCCGGCGCCATCGGCGGCAGTCCGTTCGAAGGCCTGAAATCGGTCCTGCGCTCGCCCTATCTGGGCAGCATCGCCGCCTGGGTGAGTTTGCTGTCGCTGGGCGGCACGGTGCTGTACCTGCTGCAGGCCGAAGTGGTGGCCGGCGCGACCCAGGATGCCGCCGAGCGCATCCGCATTTTCGCCGAGATCGATTCCTGGGTGGCGGGCTTGCAGATTCTGCTGCAGCTGATGCTGACCGGGCGGCTGATCAAGCGCTTCGGCACCGGCCCGGCCATCGCCTTCGTGCCGCTGATCTTCGCGTTTGGCTTTGTCCTGCTGGCGGCGATGCCGGTGCTGATGCTGATCATGGCATTCCAGGCGGCCCAGCGGGTGGGCAATTTCGCCGTGTCCAACCCCGCGCGGGAAATCCTGTTCACCGCCGCCGACCGCGACGACAAGTACAAGGCCAAGAATGTCATCGACGGCGTGGTGTTCCGCGGCGCCGACATGGCGTCAAGCTGGGTATTCCATCTGCTGTATGCGGTGATGGGCCTGACCATACCGCTGCTGGCCGCCGTGATGGTGCCGATCTCGCTGGGCTGGCTGGGGCTTTCCCTGCTGCTCGGCCGCATGCAGGAAAAACGCGCCCGACTTCTTGAAGCCCGCACCCCCTGAACCCAAAGGAGACATCCCCATGTCTGATCTGTCCCGCCGTGCCGTCCTCGCCACCACCGCCGCCGCCGCGCTGGCGCCCCATGCCGCTTTCGCCCAGACGGGCACGCCGATCTACAAGCGCAAGGTTCCCCAGACCGGCTACATGCTGCCGATTGTCGGCATCGGCACCTCGGTGGTGTTCGAGTTCGAGAACGACCCCGCCAAGCTGGACGAACGCAAGCAAGTGATCCGCAACCTGCTGGCTGGCGGCGGCAGCCTGATCGACACCGCCGCCAGCTACGGCACCGCCGAGGCCAATGTCGGCATCGTGATGGCCGAAACCGAGACGCGGCCCCAGGTGTTTCTGGCGACCAAATTCTCCAGCCGCGACACCCGGGCCGAAGCCGAGGCCGAGCTGAAACAGTCCTTCGCTCGGCTCAAGACCAATTATGTCGACCTGCAGCAGGCCCACAACGTCAACGACCCCAACTTTTCCTGCGCCCAGATGAAGGAATGGAAGGCGGCCGGCCATTGCAGGCATTACGGCATCACCTCCAGCTTCGACGGCGCCTATGACGCACTGGCGCCGGTGATCCGTCGCGAGAAGCCGGAATTCTTCCAGATCAACTATTCGCTGGGCGACCGGGACGCTGAAAAGGTGCTGCTGCCGCTGGCCCAGGACAGCGGCTGCGCCGTCCTCACCAACCTGCCCTTCGGCCGCAACTCCATGTTCAAGCGGGTGGCGGGCAAGCAACTGCCGGACTTCGCCAAGGAGATCGACTGCACCAGCTGGGCCCAGCTGTTCCTGAAATACAACCTGTCGCATCCGGCGGTTACGGCGGTGATCCCGGGCACCGACCTGGCGAAATACATGCTGGACAATCTGAATGCCGGGCGCGGCCGCATGCCCGACGCCGCCTTCCGCCGACGCATCGAGCAATGGTGGGAAACGGTCTGATCTTTCCGGCATAAAAAGCCGCAACCGCCCTGCAAAAACCGCGCGGCGCACCCTATATTGCGGCCATGGCCCACAATAACGGCATGGTTCCCAAGCGGGGTGGCAAGTCCCGCAAGGGCGTTAGCGACAACGCCGCCAAGTTCCAGGCGGCGGTCGATGCCATGCCGCTCGCCATGGGAACCGTAGCCCCGGAAGAAGCCATTGATCCGGCCTATGCCACGGTGCCGATCAGCGAGTTCGTGCCGCACCGTCCGGCGCGTCCGGAAAAGTCCGAAGGCGGCAAGACCTTCAGGCTGGTGTCCGACTATGTTCCGGCGGGCGACCAGCGCACCGCGATCCCGGTGCTGGTGGCGGGCGTCAATGCCAACGAGCGCGATCAGGTGCTGCTGGGCGTCACCGGCTCGGGCAAGACCTTCACCATGGCCAAGATCATCGAGGCCACCCAGCGACCGGCGCTGATCCTGGCGCCCAACAAGACCCTGGCCGCCCAGCTTTACAGCGAGTTCAAGACCTTCTTCCCGGAAAACGCGGTCGAGTATTTCGTCAGCTATTACGATTACTACCAGCCCGAAGCCTATATCCCGCGCACCGACACCTATATCGAAAAGGATTCGTCGGTGAATGAGGAGATCGACCGCATGCGCCATTCGGCCACGCGGGCGATCCTGGAGCGCGACGATGTCATCATCGTCGCTTCGGTGTCCTGCATCTACGGCATCGGTTCGGTGGAGACCTATGCCGGCACCGCCGTCGGCATCCAGCGCGGTGACAAGGTCGACCGCCAGGCCGCGATCCAGAATTTGATCGCGCTGCAATACCGCCGCAACGACGACAATTTTGCCCGCGGTGCTTTCAGAGTGCGCGGCGACACCATCGACATCTTTCCCGCCCATCAGGAAGACCGCGCCTGGCGCGTCGAACTGTTCGGCGACACGGTGGACAGCATCACCGAATTCGATCCGCTGACGGGGCACAAGGCCGGCGTGCTGGATGCGATCAAGATCTACGCCAACAGCCATTATGTGACGCCGCGCCCGACGCTGCAGCAGGCGATGAAGGGCATCAAGGCCGAGCTGATCGCCACGCTGGCGGACTACCGCGCCAAGGGGAAGTTGCTGGAAGCCCAGCGGCTGGAACAGCGCACCACCTTTGACCTGGAAATGATCGAGGCGACGGGGTCCTGCGCCGGCATCGAGAATTATTCGCGCTGGCTGACAGGCAGGAAGCCCGGTGAGCCGCCGCCGACCCTGTTCGAATATCTG
>JBBSKJ010000107.1:0-7636 GCA_038256475.1 Micropepsales bacterium
CGGACACCCCTACCACCGCGCCTAGATAATCCAGCCCCGGTCCGCCTCACCCCGCGCGTGGGTAAGCACGCAGGCGGGGGAGGTGGCTGAAGCGACTGAGGCCACGCAGCGCGAAGCTGCGTGGCCGACAGGTAGCGTAAGCCGGAGGGGGTTAGAGAAAAACTACGAAGCGCTGGAGCAGATATTCTCGTGAATGGCGCAGTCGCTGGCACCGGTCGCCTGGCACTGGGCCATGGCGGTCTGGGTGGCGGTGACCTGATCGCGGCCCTGCACCAGGAAGGAAGCGTTGCGCTCGACGCTGATCGCCAGCGCGCCGCAATTGTCCTTCAGTGAAACTTTGACCACACAGTCCTTGCCGCTCGACGCTTTGTTGCATTCGGCGATGGAGCGCTTGTAGGCGTCGATCGGGTCGGCATAGCCCCAGGCACCGCCATAGGTAAGCGATGAGTCCGACAGGGCAATGGCGCCATAGGGCCCCATTTCCGGCTTGCTCAATTTCCAATAGGCGATGCCGGCCAGAACCAGCAGTGAAACCAGCAGCAGGCCGAGGAGACCATACGGCTTTTTGCGTTCGTCAAACGTGTGATCGCCGTGCATGGGGCAACCTTCTCCTTCAAATTACCGGAGAACCCTTTCAAGCCCTGTGCCAGCCCTTAACCGCCTTTAACGTCCTGCTCCGGCACGGCCTAACCCTTCCTTAACCATAAAGCGGGATGCTGGTGTGTCGCAGTGGGACACTCCGTTTGGAAATCAAAGGCCCTAGCCGCGTTGAAACGGCCGCCATAAAGCGCAAGGCACCCGCCGGCGCTTCCAGTGGCGGCTTCAGCGTGGGCGGTGCGGCCGAGGTGCAGCCCCAGATCGTCGCCGGCCCCGGCCCCATCGCGGCGCTGGATTCCATCCTGATGTTGCAGGGGCTGGACGATTCAACCCAAGGCAAGTCCAAGGCGTTGGCCCATGGCGAGCATCTGCTGGACCTGCTGGATTCGGTGCGCGATGGCCTCCTGGCCGGCGGCATTCCCCGCGCAACCTTGAACAAGTTGGCCGCCGCGGTGACCCGCCGCCATGAAGCCTTTGCCGATCCCAAGCTTCAGGACGTGCTGGACCAGATCGAGCTTCGCGCCCATGTCGAGCTGGCGAAATTGGAAGTGCTCGATAAAAGGCTCGCTTAAGCACCCCGGTCCGCGCGAAGCGCGGCCGGAGCATAAACTCCAGCGGGAATCCAACTATCTTCACACATTCAAGTTGGATTCCGGCTCGCGCGCTTCGCGCTTGGCCGGAATGACAAATGGGCTAAAGCCCCAGGAACGGCGCAAACCCACCATAGATCATGCGCTTGCCGTCGAACGGCATGTCTTTATCCATGCCCTTCAGGCGCGGATCCTCCATCACCTTCTTGTTGCAGGCGTCGCGGATTTCCTTGGACGGATAGACGATCCAGGAAAAGACCACGACCTCGTCTTCCTTGGCCAGCACCGCGCGGGGAAAAGACGTTACTTCGCCATAAGGCGTGTCATCGCCCACGCATTCGACATAGTCCGTGGCGCCATATTCCCGCCAGATCGGCTCGCATTTGCGCGCCATGTCCTTGTAGGCCTCCAGGTTCGCCTTCGGCACCGCAAGTACAAAACCGTCAACATAAGCCATGGCCGTTCTCCTGTGTTTTCATCCCAAGGACGGTTGAATCTGCTCCGATCCGACAAGGTCCGACAATAAAAAAGGCGGCTCTCGCCGCCTTTTTTGTGACCGTCTGGTGAAACTTCAGATTTCCAGCAACAGGCGCTGGGGGTCTTCCAGGTTTTCCTTGACCTTGACCAGGAAGGTGACCGCTTCGCGGCCGTCCACGATACGGTGGTCGTAGGACAGGGCCAGATACATCATGGGGCGAATCTCGATCTTGTCCCCGATCGCCATGGGGCGGGGCTGGATCTTGTGCATACCCAGAATGCCCGACTGGGGCGAATTCAGGATCGGGGTGGACATCAGCGAGCCGAACACGCCGCCATTGGTGATCGAGAATGTGCCGCCCTGCAGCTCTTCCAGCTTCAGCTTGTTGTCGCGGGCCCGGGTGCCGAAATCCATGATGGCCTTTTCGATAGCGGCCAGCGACAGATGGTCGGCGTCCCGCACCACCGGCACGACCAGGCCGCGCTCGGTCGAAACCGCGATGCCGAGATCAAAGTAATTCTTGTAGACGATATTGTCGCCTTCGATCTCGGCATTGACGTTGGGCAGTTCCTTCAGCGCCGCGACCACGGCCTTGGCGAAAAAGCCCATGAAGCCCAGCTTCACGCCATGCTTTTTCTCAAACACGTCCTTGTAGCTGGCGCGCAGGCCCATCACCGCGGTCATGTCGACCTCGTTAAAGGTGGTCAGCTGGGCGGCGGTGTTCTGGGATTCCTTCAGGCGCAGCGCGATCGTCTTGCGCAGGCGCGTCATCGGCACGCGTTCCTCGCGCGCTTCATTGTGGCGCGGGCCAGCCGGAGCGGCAGCGGGCTGCGGCGCCGAAGAACGCGCAGCGAGCGCGCCCAGCATGTCGCCCTTGGTGACGCGGCCATCCTTGCCGGTGCCGGCGACGGATGCGGCGGCGATGCCGGATTCTTCGGCAATGCGTTTGGCCGAGGGCATGGCCAAAGATTCAGACTTCTGCGCATCGGATTTGGCTGCGGCAGGCTTCGGCGATTCCGCCTTGGCGGCTTCGGCCTTGGGCGCGGGCTTGGCGGGTGCCGCGCCAGACTTATTGCCGGCTTGGCCTTCGGCGATGGCGCCGAGCAGCGCGCCGACCGTCACGGTGGCGCCGGCCTGGGCGGCGATGGATTCAATCGAGCCGTCGGCGGGCGAGGGCACTTCCACCGTCACCTTGTCGGTCTCCAGCTCCAGCAGGGGCTCATCGCGCTTGACCGCGTCGCCTTCCTTCTTGAACCATTTGGAGATGGTGGCTTCGGTGACGGACTCGCCCATCGCTGGGACTTTGATTTCAATGGTCATAAGCGACACTACTCAAATTGGAGGGTCAAAAACTAAAGCGATAGGGCGTCATCCAGGAATTTGGCCAGCTCGGCCAAATGCTGTTTCATCAGGCCCGCCGCGGTGGAGGCATATTCGGGGCGGCCGGTATAGCGCGGACTGCCCTTGCCGCCCAGCTTGGCGATCGTATCCTCGAGCCGCGAGCGCACGAAATGCCAGGCACCCTGGTTCTGCGGCTCTTCCTGGCACCAGACGATCTCGGCCTTGGGGAAGCGGGCCAGCTCCTGGGCCAGGACATTTTCCGGGAAGGGATAGAGCTGTTCCAGGCGCAGGATCTGGATGCGGTTCTCGCCCCGTTTCTCGCGCTCTTCCATGAGGTCGAAATAGACCTTGCCGGTGCAGAGAATGACACGCTTGATCTTGGCGTCCTCCGCCAGCTGGATCGTGGTGGCGCCGGGCACGACTTCGGCCTGGTCGCGCAGCACGCGGTGGAACGAGGTGCCGGGGACCATGTCGCGCAGGAAGCTGGTGCATTTTTTGTGGCGCAGCAGCGACTTGGGCGTCAGCACGATCAGCGGCTTGCGGAAGCTGCGATGCATCTGGCGGCGCAGGATGTGGAAATAGTTGGCCGGTGTGGTCGGGACGCAGACCTGCATATTGTCTTGCGCGCATAGCTGGAGGTAGCGTTCTAGACGCGCGCTGGAATGTTCCGGCCCCTGGCCTTCATAGCCGTGCGGCAGCAGCAGGGTGATGCCCGACATGCGCAGCCATTTCATCTCGCCCGAGGCGATGAACTGGTCCATTACCACCTGGGCGCCGTTGGCAAAGTCGCCGAACTGGGCTTCCCACAGGACCAGCGCCTTGGGCTCGGCGGTCGAATAGCCATACTCAAAGCCCAGCACCGCTTCTTCCGACAACAGGGTGTCGATGATCTCGAAGCAGCCCTGATTTTCGTCAATATGCTGCAACGGGTAATAGCGTTCCTCGGTCTGCTGATCGACCAGGGCGGCGTGGCGCTGGCTGAAGGTGCCACGCGTGGAATCCTGGCCCGAAAAGCGGACATAGGATCCCTCGTCCAGCAAGCTGCCCAGCGCCAGCGCTTCACAGGTCGCCCAGTCGAAACCTTCGCCGGCCTCGAACATCTTGGCCTTGGCTTCCAGCTGGCGGACGATGGTTTTGTGCAGGTTAAGGCCTTCGGGCGCGGTGGTCAGCGCCTTGCCCACCTTGTGCAGCACCTTTTCGGGCACGCCGGTTTCGCCGCGGCGGTCGCTGTTCTTGGGCGCCGTTTCCAGGCCCTGCCAGCGGCCATCCAGCCAGTCGGCCCGGTTGGGCAGATGCGACTTGGAAGCTTCGAATTCCTGGTCCAGCGTCTGCGCGAAGGCCGCGGCCATCGCATCGGCCTCGTCCTGGGCCAGCGTGCCTTCCTCGACCAGCTTGCTGGTGTAGAGCTGCAGGGTGGTGGGGTGGTCCTTGATCACCCGATACATCAGGGGCTGGGTAAAGGCCGGTTCGTCGCTCTCGTTGTGCCCGAACCTGCGATAGCAGATCATGTCGAGCACCACGTCCTTCTTGAACTTCTGGCGGAATTCGGTGGCGATGCGAGTGGCATGCACCACCGCTTCGGGATCGTCGCCATTCACATGGAAGATCGGCGCCTGCACCATCAGGGCAATGTCAGTGCAATAGGGGGAGGAGCGCGAGAACATCGGCGCGGTGGTAAAGCCGATCTGGTTGTTGATCACGAAATGCATCGTGCCGCCGGTGCGGAAACCCTTGGTGCCCGACATGGCGAAACATTCGGCCACCACGCCCTGGCCCGCGAACGCCGCGTCACCATGGATCAGGATCGGCAGCACGCTGGTGCGGGCGTCGATGTCGCGCAGCTGCCACTGCTTGGCGCGCGCCTTGCCCAGCACCACCGGGTTGACGATTTCCAGATGCGAAGGGTTGGGGGTGAGCGACAGATGCACCTTGTGGCCGTCGAACTCGCGGTCGCTGGAAGCGCCCAGATGGTATTTGACGTCCCCCGAGCCTTCGACGTCGGACGGGTTGGCCGCGCCGCCCTGGAATTCATGGAACAGTTGGCGATAGGGCTTGCCCATCACATTGACCAGCACGTTGAGGCGGCCGCGATGGGCCATGCCCAGTACGATTTCACTGACGCCCAGCTGGCCGCCGCGCTTGATGATCTGCTCGAGCGCCGGAATGGTGGCTTCGCCGCCGTCCAGGCCGAAACGCTTGGTGCCGACGAAGCGGTTGGAGGAAAATTTCTCGAAACCCTCCGCTTCGATCAGCTTGTTGAGGATCGCCTTCTTGCCTTCCGGCGTGAACTGGATGGCATTTTCCGCGCCTTCGATGCGGCGCTGCAGCCAGAAGCGCTGTTCGGCATCATGGATGTGCATGAACTCATAGCCGATGCGGCCGCAATAAATGCCGCGCAGCGTGTCAATCAGCTGTCGCGGCGTGGTCATGTCCAGGCCGAGAATGCCGTTCACAAACACCGGGGCATCCATCGCGGCGCCGTCAAAGTTATAAAAGCTGGGGTCCAGCATCGACTGTGGCGTGGTGGGCGTGATTTTCAGCGGATCAAGGTCCGCCTCCAGGTGGCCGATCATGCGGAATGCGCGGATCATCTGGACGGCGTGAATCGACGCCCTGGCGGCTAGGGTGGTGTCGGCGGCGGGCGCGGTCGGCTTGCCTTTGCTGTCTTTTGAGCCCGGCTTGGCCTGAGCCGCTGGCGGCTCCTGGCCCGTGAGGGCGGCGATCAAATCACCGCTGGCGTGTTGGATTTTTTGATCGCGTTTCCAGGCAGGACCGCGGCCGAGCTGGGTGGGCGACAGATTCTGTTCGCCGGCCTGAGAGAAATAAGCCTGCCAGCCTTCATCCACCGCACCCGGATTGGTCAGCCAGGCTGCATACATTTGTTCGACGTAAGCGGCGTTGGTGCCGTTGAGGAATGAGGTCGCTTCGAAGATATCGTTCGAAGCGCGGTTTAACCGATCTGAGGGGGATTGTTCAGTCATTTCAAACGCTTGTGGCTGAGCTTGTTGGGCTCTGGCCCTTCCTGGTGCCGCGTCATTTATGGCGCAGCGTGGTAACTGCTTCTGCCAGCCGATTCAACGCTGAATGCGGTTAATATGGGCTCAATAGCCCGTATTTGCACGGCAAAAGCGGGGGTAGGGCCCCGCCGCGCGTGCATGGCAATGGTCTAATGGACCATTCCGGCGACAGTTTGACGTCAGTTACTTGCCGGACAGCAGCTCGACCAGGGTGGTGCCCAGCGCGGCCGGATTGGGCGAAACGCGGATGCCCGCTTCCTTCATCGCCTCGATCTTGCTCTCGGCGCCGCCCTTGCCGCCCGAGATGATGGCGCCGGCATGGCCCATGCGGCGGCCCGGCGGGGCGGTGACACCGGCGATGAAACCCACCATCGGCTTCTTCACCTTGGAGCGCTTGATGAAATCAGCGGCGTCTTCCTCGGCGCTGCCGCCGATTTCGCCGATCATGATGATGCTTTCGGTTTCCGGATCGGCCAGCAGCATCTCCAGCACGTCGATATGCTCGGTGCCCTTGACCGGATCGCCGCCGATGCCGACGCAGGTGGTCTGGCCCAGGCCGACCGCGGTGGTCTGCCAGACCGCCTCATAGGTCAGGGTGCCGGAACGCGAGACGATGCCGACCTTGCCGCGGCGATGGATGTGGCCGGGCATGATGCCGATCTTGCATTCGCCAGGCGTGATGACGCCGGGGCAGTTGGGGCCGATCAGTCGCGACTTCGAGCCCGACAAGGCGCGCTTCACCTTGACCATGTCCAGCACCGGAATGCCTTCGGTGATGCAGACAATCAGCGGGATTTCCGCATCGATCGCTTCCAGGATGGCATCAGCCGCGAACGGCGGCGGGACATAGATGGCGGACGCATCGGCGCCGACCTTTTCTTTGGCTTGCCGCACGGTGTCGAATACCGGCAGGCCCAGATGGACCGAGCCGCCCTTGCCCGGCGTGGTGCCGCCGACCATCTTGGTGCCGTAGGCAATCGCCTGCTCGGAATGGAAGGTGCCCTGATTGCCGGTGAAGCCCTGGCAGATGACCTTGGTGTTCTTGTCGACCAGAATAGCCATTAGTTCGAACCCTTCACGGCCTTGACCACCTTTTGCGCGGCGTCGGCGAGATTGTCGGCGGAGGTAATTGCCAGCCCCGATTTGGCCAGTATTTCCTTGCCCTTTTCGACATTGGTGCCTTCCAGGCGCACCACCAGCGGCACGTTCAGCGAAATCTCCTTGGCGGCGGCGACGATGCCTTCCGCGATGATGTCGCATTTCATGATGCCGCCGAAGATGTTGACCAGGATGCCCTTCACATTGGGATCGCTGACGATGATCTTGAAAGCCTGGGTGACTTTTTCCCGGGTGGCGCCGCCGCCGACATCGAGGAAGTTGGCAGGCTCGCTGCCGAACAGCTTGATGATATCCATGGTCGCCATGGCCAGGCCGGCGCCATTGACCATGCAGCCGATCTCACCATCGAGCTTGATGTAGGACAGGTCATACTTGCTGGCTTCGACTTCCGCCGGGTCTTCCTCATCCAGGTCGCGCAGCGCCTGGATATCCTTGTGGCGGTAGAGCGCGTTGTCATCGAAGTTCAGCTTGGCGTCCAGACAGATGATGTTGCC
>JBBSKJ010000108.1:0-7634 GCA_038256475.1 Micropepsales bacterium
TCGTCCCGGCGACGGTGGACCTGTCGGGCGCCGAGCTGGAGCTGGCCGACATGCCCCGGCGCAACTTCATTTTGAAGGACGCGCTGGACGATTATTCCGCACACGGACGAAATGCATTCTCCTACATCCTGATCGACTGCCCGCCGTCCCTCACCCTGTTGACCTTGAACGCGATGGCGGCGGCGGATGCGGTGATGGTGCCGCTGCAATGCGAGTTCTTCGCGCTGGAAGGCTTGAGCCAGTTGATGAAGACCATCGAACTGGTGCGCGAGAAACTGAATCCCACGCTCGAAATCCAGGGCATCGTCCTGACCATGTTCGACAAGCGCAACAAGCTGTCCGATCAGGTCGCCGCCGACGTGCGCGAGACGCTGGGCGAGAAAGTGTACACCACCGTGATTCCCCGGAACGTGCGTGTTTCCGAGGCGCCGTCGCATGGCGTGCCGGCGCTGGTCTATGACCTGCGCTGTCCCGGCAGCCAGGCTTACATCAAGCTGGCGGGCGAATTGATCCAGCGCGAACGGGTCAGGGCCGCGGCATGACACCTCCCGGGCAGGATCGTCCGCGCGGTTTGGGGCGCGGGCTGTCGGCGCTGATTGGCGATGAAGTCGCCGCGGTGCGAGGCGAGCCCATCGCCAAGAAAGACACCCGCACTTTGCCGGTCGCGTTCCTGCAGCCGGGCCGCTACCAGCCGCGCAAGACTTTCGACGAACAGCCGCTGGCCGACCTTGCGGCTTCCGTAAAAGAAAAGGGCGTGCTGTCGCCCATATTGGTGCGGCCGATCGGTCCGGACCGCTATGAGATCGTGGCCGGCGAGCGCCGCTGGCGGGCCGCCCAGATCGCCAAATTGCACGATGTGCCGGTGGTGGTGCGCGAGCTACCCGACGACCAGGCGCTGGAAATCGCCATCATCGAGAATGTCCAGCGCGCCGACCTGAACGCCATGGAGGAGGGCGCCGCCTATCAGGAGCTGATCTCCAAGTTTGCGCGGACCCAGGAACAGGTGGCCCAGCAGGTCGGCAAAAGCCGCAGCCATGTCGCCAACACCATCCGGCTGTTGCAGCTTCCCGAACAGGTCAAAGCCTGGGTGCGGGAAGGCAAGCTGACGGCAGGCCATGCCCGAACATTGTTAGGGGCGGCCGATCCGGAAAGCCGGGCGCGCGAATTGATCGCCGGTGAGTTCACCGTGCGGGAAGCCGAACAGCGTTCGGCGGCGAAGAAAAAGCCCGGTGGAAAACCTCGCAAAGACCCCAATGTCGCCGACATGGAAGCCAGTATTTCCAACCGCTTGGGCCTGAAAGTTCAGATTATCCACAAAGGGGATAAAGGTGGGGAAATCCGCGTCAGCTACAAAACCCTGGAACAGCTGGACGATATCGCCCGCCGCCTGAACAAGGGCTAGTTCGCCCCGGTCTTGGCCAGGGCGGCCGCGACGTCGATCCGCCCGTCATAAAGCGCCCGTCCCACCACCACGCCTTCAATCCCCGGCTCCCCGGCCGCGATCAGGGCGTCAATGTCGGCGATCGACCCGACCCCGCCCGAGGCGATCACCGGGATGGAGAGGGCGCGGGCCAGGGCAGCGGTCGCCCCCACGTTGACCCCTTTGAGTAGGCCATCGCCATCAATGTCGGTGAACAGGATGGCGGCCACCCCGGCATCCTCGAACCGCCTGCCCAGATCGACCGGGGTAAGGTCGCTGACATCGGCCCAGCCCTGGGTGGCGATCTTGCCGCCCTTGGCGTCGGCCCCCACCACGATCCGGTTCGGAAACGCCTTGGCGGCGTCTTTGACGAATTGCGGGTTGGTCAGCGCGGCGGTGCCCAGGATCACGCGGGTGATGCCGGCGGCCAGCCAGCCTTCCACCGCCGCCATGTCACGAATGCCGCCGCCCAGCTGGATGGGCAGGTCGATGGCGGCGCGGATGGCCTTGATCGCATCAGTGTTGGCGGAACGTCCGGCGAAGGCGCCGTTCAGATCGACGCAATGCAGCCACTGAAACCCTTGCGCCGCGAACTCCTTCGCCTGCGCGCCGGGGTCGGTGTTGAACACCGTGGCATCTTCCATCACGCCCTTCTTGAGGCGGACGCAGACACCGTCCTTCAGGTCGATGGCGGGAAAGATGATCATTGTCTTTTCACTTTCGGCCTCATGCTTCGACAAGCTCAGCATGAGGATTGGTTCCTATTTCTTCACCCTGAGCTTGTCGAAGGGTGAGAAACGCTGACCTATCTAGGGCCGCCACGTCAAAAAATTTTCCAGCAGCTTCAGGCCGGTGGCCTGGCTCTTTTCCGGATGGAACTGGGTGCCGGCGATATTCTCGTTGCCGACGATCGCGGTCAGCGTCCCGCCATAATCGGCGGTGGCAATCAGGTCTTCCGGCAGCACCGGTTTGAACTGGAAGCTATGCACGAAATAGGCGTGCGCGCCGGGTTCGATGCCTTTCAGCAGCGCATGTTCCTGTTCGAACTTCAGTTCATTCCAGCCCATGTGCGGAATCTTCAAAGCGGGATCGTCGGGCGTGATCTTCACCACTTCGCCCGCCATCCAGCCCAGACCGGCATGGCGGCCAAACTCCACGCCCACCGTCGCCAGCAGCTGCATGCCCACACAAATGCCCAGAAAGGGCGCGCCTTCTTTCAGAACTTTCTCGCGCAGCGCCTCCACCATGCCGGGCACACCGGACAGGCCCTTCATGCAATCGGCAAAGGCGCCGACGCCGGGCAGCACCACGCGCTCGCAGGTCAGCACCACTTCGGGATCGGCGGTGGTGACGATCTCGGACGCGCCCTTGGCGGCATGCGCCAACGCCTTCGCCGCGCTGGCGAGGTTGCCGGAACCATAATCGATCAGGGCGGTGACGGGCATGAAGACCTGCGAAATCGCGGGCTCTATAGCGACTCCCGCTATGTTTGTCGAAGCACACGCAGCCCCGGCGCCCCCGCATGCGCGCAGCGCATGGGCGGGGGAGGTGGCTCCAGCGATCGAGGCGCAGCTGAGAGGGTGAGGCAGGCGATCAAGCCTGCCGAACGGAGCCGGAGGGGGCTACTTCAAACTTAAAGCGGGGCAGGGCAGCTCTGCGGTGGGCGCGGACGCTGGCCGCAGCCGCATGCCGGCCACCAGCAGGTCGCGCCAGCCGGGCAGGGGATCGGCCAGCGTGAAACGGCCACTGCGCAGGGCCTCCAGGGTGCCGCGGCAGGACGGGGAGGCAAAACTGGCGGCTGCAAGCCAGCCCTCGCCATCCTGTTTCAGCACCGCCGCCCACCAGCGCGCATCCGTGCCATAGACCAGCAGGACTTCATTCATCCCGTCGCGGTCCAGATCCAGCATCCAGGCGTCGCAGGACAGTGCGGGCGTGGTCAGGCAGGGCGGCACGGTGCCGCCGCGCGCCCAGGCCTGGGTAAGCAGGGACGAGGGCAGCCGCGCGCCCGGTGTGTGCAGGGTGATATTGGCGCCGATCTCGGTGGGGGCGGGAACATCGCCGCGCAGGGTGGATGACAGCGCGACCGAAGCGTCGCGCGCCATTTCGGGCGCGCCGTTCCGGGCCAGGTCGATCAGCGCCCGCTGGCCGAAGCGGACGCCGCGCTGGCGCAGGTAATCGAAATCGAAGTCGGCAAGCGCGACCGCACCGTTTTTCAATCGCGCGGTCTGGGATTCCACCGCCAGCCTGAGGGGATCGGCGAGGGGACTGGCCAGCGCCAGGCAGGCGGCGATCAGGATAAACGCCATGATGCGGTTGGCGGGCTCGATGCGCTGCATCCATTGCCCGCCGCCCACCGCGATCAGCGCCGCGCCGCTATACAGCGCGCCGTAAAGTCCCAGCATGACCAGCATCGCTGCCGCATAAAGGCGCGCCGCCGTCCAGCCCAGCTCCGCCACCCGCGCGTTCAAGGCAAAGGCGGCGATGGCAACCAGCGCCACGATCAGAAAGGCGGCGGCGAACTCGCTGGCCTTGCGCCAGCCGCCCCGGCGCGCGTCTCCGCGATAGGAAGCGTTGATCGCCAGCACCAGCAGCACCGCCAGGCTCAGGCACAATCCCAGCGACACCGGCTGGTGCAGACGCGACAGGACGATCGCCGCCGACGCGACCACCAGCATCGGCAGCGCCAGGGTGCAGCAGGCCAGCAGGGCGCGCTTGGCCAGCCGGCGGATGCGGCCTCCGGCAGGCGTGATGGCGAAGGTGGCAGCGCTGACCAGCGCCACCAGCGGCATGGTGATCAACGCGGGCTCGACGCTCAGGCGCAGCATGGGGAAATAGGCGCGCAGCCAGTTGAACAGGCTGTTGCCCGATCCCACCAGCGCCCAGGCCGTGCCCGCGACCAGACCCCACACCATCAGCCGCGCGATCAGGCTCCAGCTGACGTCAAAACAGGCGCGATAGCTCGGGAAGATTTTTCCTTCGCGCAGGCCGGCGCGCAGCAGGGCCTGCGCCGTCACCAGCATCAGCGCCGTCAGCACCGCCAGACCCAATCCGGCATAAGCCTGCTCCGGCCCCTGGATGCGCCAGTGATGATAGAGGCCCAGACAAACAAGAGTGGCAGCGACGATCCCGGTCCACAGCGACAGCAGCGGCGTCGGGATTTCTCCAAGCCCTTCCAAAAAAACCAGCGGCGCGAAGATTCCCGCCAGCGCCAGTGCGGCAAAGAGATAGGGATCGCTGCCCGGCCACACGCCCGCCGCGCGCAGTTGCAGCAGCAGGTACAGCCCCAACCCTTGCGCCAATCCGATGCCCAGCCGCGTCAGCAGCAGGCGCGGCGCGCGGTTGGTGTTGGCGGCCTCTGCGGGAAGCTGAGGCGAAGATACTGCTTCGGAATGCGGTTCAGATTCGGTGTCGCGCGGCTTTGGCTCGATAAACGCGCGGAACGCTTCGTCGGATGAAAAGCCGGGGCCGAAGAATATCGGCTCTTCCGGCTGTTGAGGTCCGGATGGCTCGGGCGCGGGGGAGGCGCTGTTTTCCTCAGCCCGAAAGCCCGGATTGAACGCCAGCGGCTCTTCCGGTGTCCAATTCAGATTGGCGGAATCGACCCAGCGCGGCTTAGGCTTTTTGCGAAAGGGAAAGCGCATCGCGTTTGGGTAGCGCGTCAGGTCGCAGCGATCACGCGGCGTTAACGGGCGTGGTTAATTCGCGTCGGCTTTCTTCGCACAGGCATTGGAAAAATCCTGCCCGGCATTGTTAAGCCGCAGCCTTCGTCCCTCGATCATCAGGTCATTCCACCGTGCCGCGGGCGGCGCGACCTCGAATTTTTGCGACCGCAAGGCGTCCAGCATCTCAGGGCAGGGCGCGTCAAAGGCGGCAGCCAGGGACCAACCGGCCTCGTTCAAGCGAAAGACGGAAACCGTGTTGAGGCCGGTGGCGAAGGTCACGATTTCCTGCCGGTTGTCGCCGTCCAGATCCAGCAGAAGGGCCTCGCAGCGCAAATCCGTCAGGCCCAGGCATGCCAGTCTCGCGGACGGATTCTTGCTCCAGTCGGCTTTCAGAAAACCTTCCGGCAGCTTGGCGCCGCGCGGATAAACCGTGACACGCTGCGCAAAAAGCTCGGGCGCGGGCGCAAGGGGCTGGCTGCGCGATTGCTGCTTCAGCGCATCGCTCGCCGCCAAACGCGTATGGGCGTGCTGGCTGCGGGAAAGCTCCGCCAGTGCCGCCCGGCCATATCGCCCGCCTTCCCAGCGCAGATAGGCATAATCGAATTTCTCGGGCGTTACCTTTCCGCTTTCCAGCCGCGCCATCTGGTCGGCAACCGAAATGCGCTGTGGGCTGGCCAGCGGTGTGAACAGAAGAATCAGCAGTGCCAGCGCCAGCAGCGCCACATGGAAATTCCAGCTTTCGATCCGCGCCAGCCAGCGCCCACGCATCAGGGCGGCGCGGGCGTAACCGCCGGCATAGGCCAGCGCCACGACGATGATGGCGGCGACGGTGACGCGGTCCACCGTCCAGCCATACTGCTGTACCCGCAGGAACAGCGCATAAGCCGCGATCACGGTCAGCGGCGCAGTCAGTACCGCCGCGACGCTGCCCGCCAGCCGCAAAATCTTCGGCGGCATGCGTTCTTCCGCGCCGTCCTGATGCGCGGCATTGATCAGGACAATCAGCGCCGCGCTGGCGACCAGCAGCAGGGCGGTGGCGTGGCCGATATTCCACAAGGCGCCAAGCCCGGTGAAGGGCAGGCTGGCGACAAAGCCCGCCACGATCAGCGTGATCAGCGGCAGCAGCCAGGACAGCAAGGTCAGCAGCAAGGTACGTGCGCCCTGCACCAGGACGGGGCGTATGTCGGTCAGATGCAGCGCACCCGCCGCCGCGACCGAAAGAACGGGAATGGAAAACCATTCCTCCTGCAAAAGCTTCTCAAAGAAATCCAGCTTGATCAGGCCGAACAGCCCGGCGCCCAGCCACATCAAGAGCCAGAAAGCGCCGACGAACAGCACCGACAAGGCCAGCTGGACCGCGAGCTTCCATGCGACATCGAAATGCGTGGGATAGCTCGCCATGAAACGGCCCTCGGCGACCCCGCCGGTCACCAGCGCATGGGCGATGAACAGCCCGCCCGCGCCAAACAACACCAGTTGCGCGGACGGTACCGCGACCTCGGCGGTCTGGCTTGCACCCATCCAATGATCGAAGAATCCCAGCAGCGCGACCGTGGCGCTGGCAAAGCCGACCCATATCAGCGCCTTGCGCCAGGGCATCGTGCCCAGCGACAGGATCAGGCCGATGGGAGCGGCCAGGCTGACCAGCAAAAGCGGGATGAAAACCGGCCCTTGCGTTGCGGGCCACACCCTGGCGTCGGTGGCGCGATACAGAAGGTAAAGCACCAGCCCCTGCGTCAGGCCGATGGCCAGCCGGGTCAGGAAAAGCTTCTGGCTTTGGGGTATCGCATCCATCAACCGCCTCGCGCGTCAGCCGGGCGGCAGCATACTCACGGACCTAATTATCGTCCATCTTGAGGGCGGCAATGAAGGCTTCCTGCGGAATCTCCACCTTGCCGAACTGGCGCATCTTTTTCTTGCCCTCTTTCTGCTTGTCGAGGAGCTTGCGCTTGCGGCTGATATCGCCGCCATAACATTTCGCCGTCACGTCCTTGCGCAGCGCGCTGAGCGTCTCGCGCGCGATCACCTTGCCGCCGATCGCGGCCTGGATCGGAATCTTGAACATGTGGCGCGGGATCAGGTCCTTGAGCTTTTCGCACATGGCCCGGCCACGGCCTTCGGCGCGCTGGCGGTTGACGATCATGCTCAGCGCGTCCACCGGATCGTCATTGACCAGGATCGACATTTTCACCAAGTCGCCCTCTTCGTACTTCTCGATGTGATAATCGAAGCTGGCATAGCCGCGGCTGACACTCTTCAGCCGGTCATAGAAGTCGAACACCACTTCGTTCAGCGGCAGCATGTAGATCACCATGGCACGGTTGCCGGCATAGGTGAGTTCGACCTGACGCCCGCGGCGGTCTTCGCAGAGCTTCAGTACGCTGCCGAGATACTCGTCCGGCACCAGCACGGTGGCCTTGATCCAGGGCTCTTCGATGCGGTCGATATAGGTCACATCCGGCATGTCGGCCGGATTGTGCAGCTCCTTCATCGAGCCGTCATTCATGTAGATGTGATAGATCACGCTGGGTGCGGTGGTGATCAGGTCGAGA
>JBBSKJ010000109.1:0-7632 GCA_038256475.1 Micropepsales bacterium
ATGGATGGCGTAGGAGACCTTGACGCCTTCCTTCTTCAGCTTGTCGGCCATTTCGCGCACCGCATGCTGGGCCTGGGCGACCGCCATGCCGTAGCCCGGCACGATGATCACGGACGCCGCATTCTTCATGATGAAGGCGGCATCGTCGGACGAACCTTGCTTGACGGGACGGGTTTCCGCGGCCCCGGCGGCTGCCGGGCCGCTGTCGCCGCCGAAACCGCCCGCGATCACGCTGATGAAGCTGCGATTCATGCCCTTGCACATGATGTAGGACAGGATGGCGCCCGAAGAACCGACCAGCGCGCCAGTGATGATCAGGGCGGTGTTTTCCAGGGTAAAGCCCAAAGC
Organism: Micropepsales bacterium; assembly: GCA_038256475.1. GTDB lineage: Bacteria > Pseudomonadota > Alphaproteobacteria > Micropepsales > Micropepsaceae > Rhizomicrobium. The sequence goes on from JBBSKJ010000109.1 coordinate 349, forward strand.
GGCAGCGGCCCAGCCCGAATAGGAATTGAGCATCGACACCACCACCGGCATGTCGGCGCCGCCGATGGGGATGATCAGGGTGATGCCGAACACGAAGCTGAGGATCGTGATGGTCCAGAACATCCAATAGGCCTGGTCCAGGGCGAACCAGCCAATCAGCCCGATGATGGCGACAAAGATCAGAAGATTCAAAAGATGACGCGCGGGCAGCAGGATGGGCGCGCCGCTCATATTGCCGTTCAGCTTGGCGAAGGCGATGACCGAACCGGAGAAGGTGATGGCGCCGATGGCAACGCCAAGGCTCATCTCGACCAAGCTTTGCACATGGATGGCGCCGGGCACGCCGATGCCGAAGGTTTCCGGCGAATAGAGCGCCGCGCCCGCCGTCAGCACCGCGGCCATGCCCACCAGGCTGTGGAACGCCGCCACCAGCTGGGGCATGTCGGTCATGGCGATCTTCTTGGCCATCACCGCGCCGATCAGACCGCCAATGCCGAGGCCGCCGATCACCAGCGCCCAGGTCACCAGATCGCTGACGCCGGAAATCCACAGCGTGGTCAGGACCGCGATGGTCATGCCGATCATGCCGTTGCGGTTGCCGGAGCGGCTCGAAGCCGGTGACGACAGGCCCTTCAGTGCCAAAATGAAAAGCGAGCCGGCGACGAGATAGAGAAGCGCGGCGATATTGGGATTCGCGCTCATTTCTTCTCTTTCTTCTTGTACATCGCCAGCATGCGGCTGGTGACCAAAAAGCCGCCAAAGATGTTCACCGACGCCAGGATCAAAGCGAAGAAGCCAAGCCCTTTGGAAATCCAGGACGCGTCATCTATGATCGGCACCGCCACCGCGATCAGCGCGCCCACCACGATCACCGAGGAAATCGCATTGGTCACCGCCATCAGCGGGGTGTGCAGCGCGGGCGTCACGCCCCAGACCACGAAATAACCGACGAAGATCGCCAACACGAAGATGGAAAAGCGGAAGACAAAAGGATCGATGCCCACAGCTTCCATGTCTAGCCCCCCTGGACCGGCGCACCGGATACGGCGGCGCCCTTGACGATCTCATCATTCCAGTCGATCGCCAGCGCCCCGGACTTCTTGTCCACGATCAGCGAGACGAAATTGAACAGGTTGCGGGCATACAGCGAGGATGCGTCGGTCGAAAGCCGGCCCGGCAGGTTGGTGTACCCCATGATGGTGACGCCATGGACCTCAACCACTTCATCGGGCTTGGACAAGGGCGTGTTGCCGCCCGCGCCCGCCGCCAGGTCCACGATCACCGAACCGGGCTTCATCGATTTGATCATCTCCTCGCTGACCAGGATCGGCGCCTTGCGGCCCGGGATCAGCGCGGTGGTGATGACGATGTCCTGCTTCTTGATGGTTTCGGCGGTGAGGGCCGCCTGCTTGGCCTGATACTCGGCCGACATTTCCTTGGCATAGCCGCCGGCGGTCTGGGCGTTTTTGAATTCCTCGTCCATCACCGCGACGAAGGTGCCGCCCAGGCTTTCCACCTGTTCCTTGGTGGCGGGGCGCACGTCAGTGGCGCTGACGATGGCGCCCAGCCGCTTGGCGGTGGCGATGGCCTGAAGCCCCGCCACGCCCACGCCCATCACCAGCACGCGCGCAGGCGCAATGGTGCCCGCCGCCGTCATCATCATCGGCATGGCGCGGCCGAACTGGGCAGCGGCGTCGATCACCGCCTTGTAGCCGGCAAGGTTGGCCTGGGAGGACAGCACGTCCATCGCCTGGGCGCGGCTGATGCGCGGCAGCAATTCCATCGCAAAGGCGATGACGCCCTGGGATGCCAGCGAAGCGATGGCGTCCTTTTCGGCATGCGGGGCCAGCAGCGCCGCCAGCACCGCGCCCTTTTTCATCTGTGAGATTTCGCTGCTCTCGGCGCCGCGAACCTTCAGGACAATGTCGGCGTCCTTGAGGGTGCTGGCCGCATCGGGGGCGATAACAGCCCCGGCGGCGGTATAATCGGCATCGCTGACGCGCGCGCTCGCACCCGCTCCCGCCTGTACCACCACGTCCAGCCCAAGAGCTTTGAACTTCTTGACGGACTCCGGGGTCGCGGCTACCCGCGTCTCGCCCGCTCGTGTTTCCTTGGGGACCGCGAGCCGCATCGTCAGGGGAGCGCGGCTAGTTGGTGCGGAAAATGGCGAGGAAAATCATGATCAGCATGATCCCCGCGAACGACCACTTGCTGAAGGTCAGAAAGCCCGCATAGGCCTTCTTATGCTGGCTGATGTCCATGGAACCGATATGGTAATCGTTGTCATGCGCCATTTCGGCTCCCCAACTGTTTTTTGAAAGTGGGCGGAATATAGCAAAGGCGCAGGCCGCGGCAACGGGCTTTATTAAGCCTTTGTTACCCGCGTCTGGCGGCGCATTCTGCGGCTCTGCCCTGTAGATTTGCGCCGATTCAGCATTGCTTAAGCATCGAATCGCCGGTCTGGCTGTACCGGATAAGGACAGGCTTAAACGCCACATTTACCTGTGCCGACCACAATACGGGCTTCACTCCTGGAAGGCCTTAGTCATGGCGCAGACCATTCTTGTCGTGGACGACGATCCGGTTCAGCGGCGTTTGCTGGAAACAGCCATCACCCGCAGCGGCATGCAGGTGGTGACAGCCCCCGGCGGCCAACCCGCCCTCGACCTGATCGGTGGCCCGCGCGGTGACCAGATCACGCTGGTGATGCTGGACCTGGTGATGCCCGACATGGGCGGCCTGGACGTCCTGGCCAAACTGCGTCCGACCAATCCCGACCTGCCGGTGATCGTCCTGACCGCCAAGGGCGGCATCGATTCCGCCGTCGAAGCCATGCGTGCCGGCGCCAACGACTTCCTGGTCAAGCCGGCCAGCCCGGAGCGTATCGCCGTCTCCATCCGCAACCAGCTCAAGATCGGCACCCTGTCGGGTGAAGTGAAGCAGCTGAAGAAGAAGGCGGACAACAAGCTGACCTTCGAAGACCTGGTCGCCACCTCGCCGGAAATGAAGCAGGTCTTCCGCCTGGGCACACGCGCCGCGCAATCCGACATCCCGGTGCTGATCGAAGGCGAAAGCGGCGCCGGCAAGGAACTGATCGCCCGCGCCATCCAGGGCACCTCGGGCCGTTCGGGCAAGCCGTTCGTAACCGTCAACTGCGGCGCGATTCCGGAAAACCTGATCGAAAGCATTCTGTTCGGCCATGAGAAGGGCTCTTTCACGGGCGCGTCCGACAAGCATCTGGGCAAGTTCCAGGAAGCCGATGGCGGTACACTCTTTTTGGACGAAATCGGCGAACTGCGCCTGGACATGCAGGTCAAGCTGCTGCGCGCCCTGCAGGAAGGCGAAGTCGATCCGGTCGGCTCCAAGCGTCCGGTGAAAGTGAATGTGCGCATCGTCGCCGCCACCAATCGCGACCTGGGCCAGATGGCCAAGGAAGGCACCTTCCGCGAAGACCTTTATTACCGCCTGAACGTGTTCCCCGTGATGGTGCCGGCCTTGCGCGAGCGCACCGGCGACATCGCGCCGCTGTCCCGCCACTTCATCGAGCGTTTCGCGGCGGAAGAGAACAAGCCAGTTTCGGGGCTCACCCCGCAGGCCAGCCAGCTGCTGGAACAGTTCAACTGGCCGGGCAATGTGCGCCAGCTGGAAAACACCATCTTCCGCGCGGTTGTCCTGTGCGACGGCGCCCTGCTGGATGTCTGCGACTTTCCGCAGATCGCCGCCGCGCTTGGCGTGGACACGCTGGTGCGCCAGAACGTGCCGGCGTCGGCCGCCGCCGGCTACGCACCTGCCCTGCCCGCCGGTTCCGCCTATGCGCTGAGCGCCACCGATGGCGCGGGCCATATCCGCAAGTTCGAGGAGATGGAATCGGAAATCATCCGCATGGCCATCGCGCGTTATGAAGGCCATATGTCCGAAGTGGCCCGACGCCTGGGCATCGGCCGCTCGACGCTCTATCGCAAGCTGAAGGAATTCGGCCTGGAGCCGGAACTGCAGAACGAACCGATGGCGGGCGTCGCGCTGGACACCGACGAGTCGGTCCAGCCGGCGGTTCGCAAGGCGGGCTAAGGCCGGTCAGAAACAAAAAAGGCCCGCTCGCGAGAGCGGGCCTTTTCTTTTGTGTCGTGTGCCTAGCGCATGTCCATCGCGGTCAGATAGAGATCCAGCATCGCTTCCTGTTCCTGGAAGTCGGCCTTGTCGAGTTTTCGCATGCGGATTACCTGGCGCATGATCTTGGTGTCAAAGCCGGTGCCCTTGGCCTCGGAATAGACTTCGCGGATATCGGCGCTCAGCGCCGCGCGCTCTTCTTCCAGCCGCTCGATGCGGTTGATGAAGGATTTGAGCTGGTCCTTGGCGAAGCCGGATTTGGCCATAATGGAACTCGATCTTGAAAAGCGGCGGACCCTAGCCCGCCCGCGCGAAGCGGCGCAACGCGGAAGTTAGGCCGGGCTGTGCATATCGCTTAATGCCGCATCCAGTATGGGTTTCAGGCGCGACGCAAAACCTTGTGCGCTGGCCTCGTCGGCAATCAAGTCCTGCCGCACCTCGATCAGAACATGCGGCAGATTGCGCAGGGTGCCGTGGGTGTAAAGCGTGTCGCCTTCCAGCGCGCCGGTATAGGGCTCGTTGTCGCCCACGGTGAAACCGCCTTGCGCCAGCCGGGCCATCAGCGGCGCCGACAGCCGCGTGTCGCGGTCGTACAGAATGCCGACGTCCCAGATGCGCGGCACGTTCTTCCAGGACGGCGTGAAGCTGTGCACCGAGATCACCACCGCGCCCTCGCCGATTCGGTCCAGCTCGCCCCTAATGGCGGCGTGATAGGGCGCGTGGAACTGGGTGATGCGCCGCGCCACATCATCAGCATCCACATCGCGGTTGCCCGGAATGATGCTGCCATCCGACAGCTTCATCACCAGGGTGGGATCCTCGGGGCCGCGGTTGAGATCAATCAGCAGCCGCGACCAGCGTCCCAGCAGGGCCGGCGCGCCATAGGCAGCCGCCAGGGCGCGGGTCACCGCGGCCGCGCCAATGTCATAGGCGATGTGGGTGGCGAACAGAGCAGGGTCCAGACCCAGCGTGCCGAAGCCCGGCGGCAGGGCGTTGGAGGCATGGTCGCATAGCAGCAAAAGCCGCGATTTTGCGTCGCCCGGCACGGCTTCAAAGGCGCTGTCCGTCATCAGGTTGCCATATAGGGCCGCGTCCCGTTGACGGCCAAGCGGTTTCACGCCAAACCGGGAAAACGATGTGTCGCACGACCCTCCTTCTGGCTGTGACCATGACCCTTTTCGGGGCCGCCCCGGCGCTCGCCGCCTTCAATGTCTGCACCAAGACCAGCCTGCCCACCCGCGTCTCCATAGGCCGCTTTGACGGCACCAGCTGGACATCCGAAGGCTGGTGGACGATCAAGCCCAAAAGCTGCGCCAGCATCCTGACGGGCCCCTTGCAGGGACGCTTCTATTACCTCTATGCCACCGATGGCGGCGCCGGGACCTGGGAAGGCAAGACATTCTTCTGTGTCGCGCCCGACAGCCGTTTCAAATCGGCGAGCCGCGGCAACTGCACCAAGCGCGGCTTCGACCGCCGCGGTTTCTTTGAAGTGGACACGGGCAAGAAAGCCGACTGGACTCAAAATCTTTCCAACTAGGACCTCTCGCATGCGCCGCCGCAGAAAAACAAAAATCCTGGCCACGCTTGGTCCGGCTTCCAACACAAGGCCCATGATGCGGGCGCTGTTCGACGCCGGCGTCGACGTCTTCCGCATCAATATGAGCCACACCGGCCATGAGATGCTCAAGCAGATGGTGGCGGACCTGCGCGCCCTGGCGGACGAGGTGGGGCGGCCGATCGGTATCCTGTGCGACCTGCAAGGTCCCAAGATCCGGCTCGGCAAGCTGTGCGGCGGGCCGCGCATGCTGAAAGAAGGCGAGCAGATCAAGCTGATCCTGGGCGAGACCAGCGACAAGCCGGAAGAAGTACCGATCCCGCATCCGGAAATCTTCCAGGCCATAAAGCAGAAGCACGCGCTGCTGATCGACGACGGCAAGGTGCGACTCAGGCTGCTGCGCAAGGCCGACACATTCGCCGAAGCGATGGTCGAAGTGGCGGGTGAGATCAAGGACCGCAAGGGCGTCAACATGCCCGACACGCTGTTGCCGATGTCGGCCATGACGCCCAAGGACCGCGCCGACCTGGACGCGGCGCTGGAGCTTGGCGTCGACTGGATCGCGCTGTCCTTCGTGCAGCGGCCCGAGGACGTAGCCGAATTGAAGAAGATCGTGGCGGGACGCGCCGGGGTTCTGGCCAAGATTGAAAAACCCAAGGCGCTGTCGTCGCTGGCCGGCATCCTGGAAATGGCCGACGCGCTGATGGTGGCGCGCGGCGATCTGGGGGTGGAAATGCCGCTGGAACGGGTGCCGGGCCTGCAAAAGCAGATCACCCGCGCCGCCCGCAAGGCCGGCAAGCCGGTGGTGGTGGCGACCCAGATGCTGGAGTCCATGATCACTTCGCCCATGCCCACCCGCGCCGAAGTCTCGGACGTGGCGACGGCGGTGTTCGACGGCGCCGATGCGGTGATGCTGTCGGCGGAATCAGCCTCCGGCGCCTATCCGGTGGAGGCGGTGCAGACCATGGACCGCATCGCCATGGCGGTGGAGGATGACGAGCTATACCGCGCCTATATTGAATCCCAGCGCGGCACGCCGGAAAAGACCACGCCCGACGCCATCATGGCGGCGGTGCATGAAGTAACCGAGACCATCGAGGCCCGCGCGATCGTCTGCTGGACCAAGTCGGGCCTCACCGCCATGCGCGCGGCGCGCGAGCGTTCCTCGGCGCCGATCATCGCACCGACGCCCAGCATCGAGACGGCGCGGCGGCTGTGCCTGGTGTGGGGCACCCACAGTGTCACCACCGAAGACATCCGCGATTTCGACGACATGGTGAAGCGGGCTTCGCTGATCGCGCGGCAGGAAGGCTTTGCCGTGGCGGGAGAGCGCATCGTCATCACCGCGGGCGTACCCCTGGGCACCACCGGCGCCACCAACATGCTGCGCGTGGCGTTTGTGACGGATGAGGCGAGCTAGCTGATCAGGTCGCAGGGCGGCATTTGGAAATTGTCCGGCACCCGCTTGGCATCATAAGCGAAATTGGTCCGCAGATAGACATAGCGCTGGCTCTTCTCGTCCATCGACAGAAGCCTGTAGACGTCGGTGCGGGGACTGGGCTCGCCATTCACCGTCTGGATGTTGATGGTGAAAGTGTTGCCCGACTGCGACCAGCGGCCGG
>JBBSKJ010000110.1:0-7544 GCA_038256475.1 Micropepsales bacterium
GCTTGACGCGGGTCGAAACCAATCAGGTCTATTATTCCATCGCCGGACGCGACATCGAGCAGGAGATGGTGCCGATGATGCAGGACCAGACGGTCGGCTGCCTGGTGTGGAGCCCGCTAGCCGGTGGTTACATGGCCGGAAAATATACGCCCGATGGCGATGGCAAGGTGGAGCCGGGCCGCCGCGCCAGTTTCGACTTCCCGCCGATCGACAAGGACAAGGCCGACAAGACGGTGGTCGCCATGCGCGAGATCGCCAGGAAGCATGGCGTCTCGGTCGCCTGCGTCGGACTGACCTGGGTACGGCAGAAGCCCTTCATTACCTCCACCATCATCGGCGCCACGACCATGCCGCAACTGAACGACAATTTGACATCGGTTGATTTCACTCTGTCGCCGCAGGAAATGGCCCGGCTGGACGAGATCAGCGCCGACCGGACGAACTATCCCTACTGGATGATCAGCCGCAACAACGCCACACGCATTCCCACTGGCGAACCGGTGCCGATGGGCGGCATCGTTCCGCCGCCGCAAAAGGTTTGAACTTCTTGTCATTCCCGCGAAAGCGGGAATCCAACTTGTTGGGCCAGTGATCGATCAAAGTTGGATGCCCGCTTTCGCGGGCATGACAATTTTGGCTAGAGAAAGTTGTATTCGGTGAAGAGCGGGCTGAGATCGCGGCCCCAGACGCCGTAATAATTCTTCAGCATTTCTTCTGAGCGCGTGTAACCACGGTTCACCAGCTCGCGCACCGGATTGAGGAAACCGTCCTCGCTCATGCCGGCACCGTCCAGTTCGGCGCGGCGCTTCAATCCGGCCGCGGAAATCTCCAGGATGCGGTGGGACAGTTCATGCACCGTGCCCCCGCGGAACGGGGTCTTGAAGCCCTGCTTGCCGACGCCATCGCGCATCGCCTGGCGTTCTTCCGCCGTCCAGTCCTTGACCAGATCCCAGGCGGCGTCCAGCGCGACGCTGTCATACAGCAAGCCAACCCACAGCGCCGGCATGCCGCAGATGCGCCGCCACGCCCCGCCATCGGTGCCGCGCATTTCCAGAAAGCTCTTGAGCCGCACTTCGGGGAAGATGGTGGTGAGATGGTCGGCCCAGTCACTCATCATCGGGGTGAGATGGGCGACCTCGGGAATTTCGCGGCCCAGGAATTTGCGGAAGCTCTTGCCCGCCATGTCGATATACGTGCCATCGCGGTAGAGGAAGTACATCGGCACATCCAGCGCATAATCGACATAGCGCTCGAACGACATGCCGTCGTCGAACACCCAGGGCAACATGCCCGATCGGGCATTGTCGACATCGGTCCAGACCTGGGCGCGGTATGACAGGAAGCCGCTGGGCCGACCCTCGCGGAACGGCGAGTTGGCGAACAGCGCGGTGGTGACCGGCTGCAGCGCCAGGCCAACGCGGAATTTCTTCACCATGTCGGCTTCGGATTCGAAATCCAGATTCACCTGCACGGTGCAGGTGCGGAACATCATGTCCAAGCCATAGCCGCCGACCTTGGGCATGTAATCGCGCATGATCTTGTAGCGGCCCTTGGGCATCACCGGGGTTTCCGCCAGGGTCCAGCTGGGGGCGAAACCAAAGCCCAGAACCCCGAGGCCGATCTCATTGGCGACCTCGCGCGTCTGCTCCTGATGGGTGGCGATTTCAGCGCAAGTGTCATGCACCGTCTTCACCGCCGCACCGGACAGTTCGAATTGCCCGCCCGGCTCCAGGCTCAACGAGGCGCCGTTCTGGGGCCCCGTTCCTTTAAGGCCGATAATGTGTTCGCCCTCGCGCACCGGCTCCCAACCGAAGCGCTGCATGCCTTCCAGCAACTGGCGAATGCCCGGCTTGCCGTCATAGGCCACCGGCTTGTGGGTCTTGAGATCGTAGACGAATTTTTCGTGCTCGGTCCCGATACGCCAGTCGGCCGCGGGCCGGCACCCTTTGGAAAGGTGGCGGACCAGGTCGTCGCGGCTTTGAATTGCGCCGCTGGCGGACTGCGGAATGGACATGAAAAAGACCCTCGGACAAGTACTTAAGTGCGGGTCCGGGCATCCGCAAGCCGGCTTTATTTCGCTATTGACTTAATTAAGTTTATACGCAATCAATGGCGCATGACCGCACTCGCAGCCATTTCATTGTCCGCTTTGGCCGACCCCACCCGCCAACGCATCGTCGAAATGCTGGCGTCGGGCGCACTGTCGTCGGGCGAAATCGCCGGGCGGTTCAAGCTGTCGCCGCCCGCCATCTCGCAGCATCTCAAAACCTTGAAGACGGCGAAGCTGGTGACGGTGCGGGTGGACGCCCAGAAGCGCATTTATGCCCTCAACCCCGAAGGCGTGGCGGAAATCGCCGACTGGGTGGACCGCATCCGCGCCTTCTGGAATCCGCGCCTCGATGCGCTGGAAGCGGCGCTGAAGAAAGATTCAAAATGAAGGGCGAGGTCATTCCCGAAAGCGCGGTGCGCTTTGTCCGCGCCCTTGATGCGCCGCCGGAAAAAATCTGGGCGTTCCTGACGGAAAGTCAGTTGCTGCCGCAATGGTATGGCGAAGGCCATATTGAACCCCGTGAAGGCGGGTTGGTGTCGCTGATGGGCGGGCATATCCGCGGCGTTGTCACCGGCTGGCGGCCCAACCAGTTTCTTGCCTACACCTGGAGTGTGTTCTCGCCGGGAGAGGACCAGTCACGTTATCCAATCTCCTATCTCGAATTCACGCTGGACGGATCAAGGCTGACCCTGATCCATCGCCCCATCCCCGATGCCATGCAGAACCAGACCATGATGGGCTGGCACACCATGCTGGATCTGATCACGGCGGGCCTGCGCGGCGAATTTCCAGGGCGCGCCGATCTCATTCCCAAAAACGCCGCGCTATATGGCGTGGATATCAACAATTTGCAGAGGTGATACGATGAGTGAATTCGGTGTGCGGGTGGACGAGTCCACGGTGCGGTTCGAACGGCTGCTGCCGGGGCCGATCGAAAAGGTCTGGAGCTATGTGGCCGATAGCGACAAGCGCGGCGAATGGTTCACCAGCGGCGCCCTGCCCACGAAAATCGGCGAGCCTTTCGAAATGACCTTCCATCATGCGGATTACTCGCCGCACAAGTCGCCGCCCCCGCCCGGTTATGAGACTGTCGACCGCGAAGGCCACCGCATGACCAGCATCCTTTTGGCGCTGGAACCCCCGCACCGCCTCGCCTTCACCTTCGGCAAGTCGATCGAAGCGGGTCAGTACTCCGAAGTGGATATCCGCCTGACCCCGCAACCGGGCGGCAAGATCAAGCTGACACTGACCCATTCCAAATTGCCCGATCGCGATTATGCGCTCAATATTTCGGGGGGCTGGCACTGCCATCTCACCATGCTGCAGGAAAAGGCCGAGGGCCGGGTTCCGCCTTCCATCTGGGATGTGTGGCGCCAGTTGCAGGGCGTGTACGACAAGCGCTACGGCTAACTGAAATCGCCCGCCACCGCCTGCCAGATCGCCAGCGCCGCCAGCGCGGCGGTATCGGCGCGCAGAATGCGCGGGCCCAGCGTCACCGGTACGACGAATGGCAAGGCGCGCAGTGCCGCGCGGTCGGCCGGAGCGAACCCGCCTTCCGGGCCGGTGAGGATGCCGCACGGTCCGCCGCGGCTTTCGCGCGCCGCCTGGGTCATGGTCTTGGCGTCACCGCCCTCATCGCAGAACAGCAGGCGGCGTTCCCGTGGCCAGGAGGCCAGCAGCTTGTCGAAGCCGATACCCTTGCGAATCTCCGGCACCGTGAGACGCCCCGACTGTTCCGCCGCCTCCACCGCGTTGGCCGCCATGCGTTCTTCGTTGATGCGGGCCACGATGGTGCGGCGGGTGAAGACCGGCTGCAGCACCGACACGCCCAGTTCCGCGGCCTTCTGCACCAGATAATCGGATGGCGTCTTCTTCACCGGTGCGAAGGCCAGCCAGATGTCGGGCGTGCCATGTTGGCCGTCCGTCTGCCTGCGACAGGTTGCGGTGACGCCGCGCTTGCCGCCTTGCGTGATTTCCGCCAGCCATTCGCCGTGGCGGCCATTGAACAGCGACACCAGGTTCCCGATCTTTGCCCGCAGCACATGCAGCAGGTAATGGGTCTGGCCCTCGTCCAGCGTCACCGCCATGCCTTCGGCCAGATCGCCCGCCACATAAAGGCGGGTTACCGCTTCTGCCAACGCCGTTTCATTTAATTCGTCGCCCATGCCACAATTGACCGCGATGCCGATCCCTAATCAAGCCGCGCCCGCCGACGCCCTGCCCGCCAGCTGGGTGACGCATATGCCGCCGCGCCTGCGGCCCTGGCTGCAGCTGATGCGGCTGGACCGCCCCGTCGGCACCTGGCTGCTGTTCTGGCCCTGCGTCTTCGGCCTCTTGCTGGGCGCCGCCGCCGAGGAACGCCGCTTCCTGGAATGGCGCGACTATTATTATGTGATCCTGTTTGCGGTCGGGGCGCTGGTGATGCGCGGCGCAGGCTGCGCCTTCAACGACATCATCGACCGGGACATCGATGCGCAGGTGGCGCGCACCCGCGGCCGCCCCATTCCGTCGGGCGCGATCACGACGATGCAGGCTTTGGTCCTGCTGGCCGGTCTGTGCCTGATAGGGCTGGTCATCCTGCTGCAGTTCAACTGGTTCGCGGTGGCGCTGGGCGCGGCCTCACTTTTGCTGGTTGCCGCCTACCCCTTCATGAAGCGCATCACCTGGTGGCCGCAGGCCTGGCTGGGACTCACCTTCAACTGGGGCGCGCTGCTGGGTTTTGCGGCTCAGACCGGGCGGCTCGATCTAGGCGTCGCCATGCTGTATGCGGGCCTGATCTTCTGGACCCTGGGCTATGACACCATCTACGCCCATCAGGACAAGGCTGACGACGAGCTGATCGGGGTCAAATCCACCGCCCGTCTGTTCGGCGCGGACTCCCGCAAATGGATTCTGCGCTTCTATGCCGCCGGCTTCACCCTGATCCTGGCCGCCGGCTTCACCGAACATGCCGGCTGGCCCTTCGCCTTAGTGATGCTGGGCGCGGGCGCGCATATGCTGTGGCAAGTCCGGACGCTGGACATCAACGTCGCGGAAAATTGCCTGCGTGTGTTCCGCTCTAATCGCGATACCGGGGCATTGATCGCGCTGGCGTTCCTGCTGGCAAGCTGGTTCGGCTAAAACGGAATCTTGCCGGTCAGGATTTCCCAGAACATCCGCCCATCACCCATCAGGCTGTAGAGCGGATGTTTGAACGTCGCGGGCCGGTTCTTTTCGAACTGGAAATGCGCGAACCAGGCAAAGCCGTAGCCGAAGACCAGCGCCAGGATCAGCCAGGACAGATCGCGCGTTATCACCAGCTCCAGAAGGCACAGCAGGGCCAGCGAGGTTCCGACAAAATGCAGCCTGCGCGTGATGCGGTTGGCATGTTCGCGCAGATAGAAGGGATAGAATTCGGCAAAGCTGGCATAACGGGGGGCGGGATTGCTCATGGATGCATTCTGCGCTGCCGACGGCTGCTTGCCAACCGTGCCGGCGCAGTCCCAAGCTGCCCGCCATGAACCCCGAAGGCTTTATCCGCGCCAATGCCGCGCTGCTTGCGCCGCCGCTGGTGCCGGAAATTTCGCTCTATCTCGCCAGCGAAGTGGTGCCGCTGTGGCGGGCGACGGAAGAAGAACTGGTGGAGATCGGCGTGCCCCCACCCTACTGGGCTTTTGCCTGGGCGGGCGGTCAGGCGCTGGCGCGCTACATTCTGGATAACCCCGCGCTGGTGGCAGGCAAGAGCGTGCTGGACATCGGCGCCGGGTCCGGACTGGTGGGATTGGCGGCAAAGAAAGCGGGCGCCGCCCATGTGCTGGCCGCCGACATTGACGGTTTTGCCTGCACCGCCATCCGCCTGAACGCGCAGGCCAATCATCTGGACATCACGGTGACGCAGGACGATCTGATCGGCCAGCCCGGCGCCTGGGACGTGATCCTGGTGGGCGATCTGTTTTACGAACGCCCGTTGGCCGAACGCTTGCTGGCCTGGCTGACATCGCGGGCCACCCCTGCGATGTTGGGTGATCCGGGGCGCACCTATTTCCCCAAGCACGGCGTGGAAAAGCTCGCCACCTATACGGTCCAGACCAGCCGAGACCTGGAAGACCGCGAAATTCGCGAAACCGCGGTCTACCGTCTGACGCCCTGAATTTCCTCCGGCGTCGCCTGTATCGGGATGTCCGGTGGCGGCGCGTCCAGATCGCCGCGCGCCGAGGCTGGCGAGGCTTTGGTGATAGCGAAGACCGTCCCCGACAACAGCAGCAGCGCGATCAGGTTGGGAACCGCCATCAGGGCATTCATCGTGTCGGAGAAATTCCACACCAGGTCCAGCTTGGCCACGCAGCCCACAAAGACGCAGGCCACCCATAGCAGGCGGTAGGGCAGGATCACCTTTACACCAAACAGGTACGCCGCGGCCCGCTCGCCGTAATAGCTCCATCCCAGCAAGGTGGTGAACACGAACAGCACCAGCCCGAGCGTGACGATCCATTGGCCGACACCGGGCAGTCCGCCGCCATAGGCCAGCGCGGAGAGGCTGGCGCCGGTCTTGCCGCTCATCCAGGCTGGCAACTGCTGGATCACGCCATTGACCTCCACCGGCACCGTCACGGTGAGGATGACCAGCGCGGTCAGGGTGCAGACGATGATGGTGTCTATGAACGTGCCCAGCATCGCCACCAGGCCAAGGCGCGCCGGATCGCGCGTCTGGGCCGCGGCATGGGCGATGGCGGCGGAACCCAGGCCGGCTTCGTTGGAAAAAATACCACGCGCCACGCCATAGCGCAGGCCCATCATCATGGCCGCGCCGGCAAAGCCTCCCGCCGCGGCCGTGCCGCTGAACGCGTCCCGGAAGATCAGCGCAAAGGCTTCCGGAACATGGACCACATTGACCCCGATGATGGCGAGGCTTCCGGCGACATAGATGATGGCCATGAAAGGCACGAGTTTTTCCGACCAGGCCGCAATGCGCTTCAGCCCCCCGATGATCACGACGAAGACGATGACCGTCAGCACAATGCCGGTCGCCCAGGTAGGTGCCCCCGTCGTTTCGCGGAACACATCGGCCAGCGAGTTGGCCTGCACCATGTTGCCGATACCGAATCCGGCAATGGCGGTGAACAGCGCGAACAGCCCGCCCATCCAGGCCCAGCGGGGCCCCAGACCATTCTTGATGTAGTACATCGGCCCGCCGACATAGCGGCCCTCGGTATCCACCTCGCGATAGCGGATGGCCAGCACGGCTTCGGCATACTTGGTCGCCATGCCGACCAACGCCGTCATCCACATCCAGAACACCGCGCCCGGCCCGCCCAGCGCAATGGCCGTGGCCACGCCCGCGATGTTGCCGGTGCCGATGGGGGCGGCCAGCGCCGTCATCAGGGACTGGAACGGCGTGATCTCGCCCTTTTCGTCGGCGCCGACGCGGCGGCCCTGAAACATCAGCCGGAGCGCCGCCGGCAGCCGCAGCAGCGGCATGAAGCCCAGCCCCACCATCAGGTAGAGCCCGGTGCCC
>JBBSKJ010000111.1:0-7521 GCA_038256475.1 Micropepsales bacterium
GACATGGTCGTGCCGGACAGCAAGACCAAGCATATCGATGACACCCGTCACAAGGTGCGCGAATATGAGCAGCAGTATCAGGACGGTCTGACCACCGACAAGGAGAAGTACAATCTCGTTGTCGACACCTGGTCGAAGTGCACCGACCTGGTTGCGGCGGAAATGATGAAGGAGATCGCGGCCGAGAAGATCGACCCGGAAACCGGCCGCGTTGTGGAGATGAACTCCATCTACATGATGTCGCATTCGGGCGCCCGCGGTTCGCCGCAGCAGATGAAGCAGCTGGCCGGCATGCGCGGCCTGATGGCGCGCCCCGACGGTTCGATCATCGAAACGCCGATCCTGTCGAACTTCAAGGAAGGCCTCACCGTGCTGGAGTACTTCAACTCCACCCACGGCGCCCGCAAGGGTCTGGCCGACACCGCGCTCAAGACGGCGAATTCGGGTTACCTGACCCGCCGCCTGGTGGACGTGGCCAACGACTGCATCATCACGTCGGAAGACTGCGGCACCAAGAAGGGCGTCACGGTCCAGGCCGAAATCGATGGTGGGCAGGTCGTGGCGTCGCTCACCGAGCGTATCCTGGGCCGCACCACGGCGGAAGACGTCAAGCATCCGGACACCGGTGAAATCCTCATCAAGCGCAACAAGGAAGTGACCGAAGATCTGGCCGAGAAGGCCGAAGGGGCGCACGTCCAGAAGGTGCGCGTCCGTTCGGTGCTGACCTGCGATCTGCCGGAAGGCGTTTGCGGCAAGTGCTATGGCCGCGACCTGGCGCGCGGTACTTCGGTCAATATCGGCGAGGCTGTCGGCGTCATTGCCGCCCAGTCCATCGGCGAGCCGGGTACCCAGCTGACCATGCGTACCTTCCATATTGGCGGCGCGGCGCAGGTTGCCGGCCAGTCCAAGATCGAGGCGTCGTATGAAGGCAAGATCAAGCTTCTGAACCGCAACATCGTCAAGAATTCCGACGGTGAGCTGATCGCGATGGGCCGCAATATGCAGGTTGTGATCACCGACAATAAGGGCCAGGAACGCGCCACCTACCGCATCACCTATGGTGCGCGCGTGAAGGTGGACGAGGGCTCCTCCGTCAAGCGCGGCGACCGCCTCGCGGAATGGAATCCGAACGCTCTGCCGGTCCTGACCGACGTGGAAGGCACCGTGAAGTATGAAGACCTGGTCTTCGGCGTCACGCTGCGCGAAGTGGCGGATGAAAAGACCGGCGTGTCGTCCAGGGTTGTGATGGACAATCGCGGCACGGGCAGCAAGACCGCGCCCGAACTGCGTCCGGCCATCGTCATCCTTGACAAGAAGGGCAAGCCGGTTCAGCTTCCGACGGGCGGCGAAGCGCGTTACGCAATTTCGCCGGACGCCATTCTGTCGGTGGAAGACGGTTCCCAGATCCGTGCCGGCGACGTGGTGGCGCGTATTCCGACCGAAGGCGCCAAGACCCGCGACATCACCGGCGGTTTGCCGCGCGTCGCGGAACTGTTCGAAGCCCGTAAGCCCAAGGAAGCGGCCGTGCTGGCCGAGACCGATGGCTTCGTCGAATTCGGCAAGGACTATAAGAACAAGCGCCGCGTCATCGTGAAGCCCAAGTCCGATAAGCTGGAGCCGACCGAGTATCTGATCCCCAAGGGCCGCCATATCAGCGTGCGCGAAGGCGATTATGTGGAAAAGGGCGACTATATCGTCGAAGGCAATCCCTCGCCGCATGACATCCTGCGCATCAAGGGCATGGAAGAACTGGCGATCTACCTCGTCAAGGAAATCCAGGACGTCTACCGGCTCCAGGGCGTGAAGATCAACGACAAGCATATCGAAGTGATCTGCCGCCAGATGATGCAGAAGCTGGAAATCACCGATGGCGGTGAAACCACGCTGATCGCCGGCGAGCATGTCGACTCGCTGGAACTGGAGACGGCCAACAAGAAGGCGACGGACGAGGGCCACAGGCCCGCTGAAGGCCGCGCCATCCTTTTGGGCATCACCAAGGCCAGCTTGCAGACCCGTTCGGTATTCTCGGCGGCGTCCTTCCAGGAAACCACCCGCGTCCTCACCGATGCGGCGGTCAATGGCAAGGTCGACATGCTGGAAGGCCTGAAGGAGAACGTGATCGTTGGCCGCCTGATCCCGGCGGGTACCGGCGGCGCGATCGCCCGCCTGCGCCACATCGCCATGGAACGCGACAAGGCGATCCAGGAAGAAGCGGCGGCGCAGCAGCCCATCGCGGCGCTGGAAGCACCGGTCGAGGCGTCTCCGGCCGCCGAATAGCTGCGTTTTCCAGTACTAAGAACAGGCCGTCGGACTTGTGTCCGGCGGCCTTTTTCTTTGGCCTATAGGCACCACATTGAAAACGCGAAACAGGAGGCGCGCGCCGTAAGGCCGCGTTAGTCTGGCCGCCATGAAACTACCGGAACCCATGTCCTGGGATCGCGTCGAAGCCCGCAAGGGCCGGTTCGACGGCAGGTTCATTCTGGGCGTGATGACGACCGGGATTTACTGCCTGCCGTCCTGCGCGGCGCGGCCGCCCAAGCCGCAGAATGTGCGGCTGTTCACCACCGAGACCGAAGCCAGGGCGGCTGGCCTTCGCGCCTGCAAGCGTTGTCGTCCCGATCTTTACTACAAGGGCGAGGATGAGAATGCCGCGCTGTTCGAAGGTCTGATCACACGTGTCGCTTCGGCACCCGAGGCGTTCGCCGACGCATCCGCGCTGGCGCGCGTGGCCGGCGTCAGCCTGACAAAGCTGGGCGATCTCTTCCGCGACCATGCCCATCTGGCGCCGGTATCCTGGCTGCGGCGCATGCGGGTAAAGCGCGCCGCGCGTGAGTTGCTGACGGGCCGGGACAGGGTCGCCGAAATCGGTTTCGGCGCAGGGTTTGAATCGGAATCGGTGTTCCATCGCCAGTTCCTGGGCCAGATGCGCATGACGCCGGGCGCCTATCGCGCCCTGGACGGAGCGCAGGTGTTCCTGCTGCATCTGCCGCCCGCGTACCGGGCAAAGGAGGTTCTGGCCTATCACGCCCGCGATCCGCTGGCGGTCAGCGAACGCAGCGAAGGTAATCGCATCTGGAAGGCGCTGCATACGCAAGATGGTCCGGCCGTTCTGGAGATTACCATCGAGCCGGGACAGGCCTGGGTGAGGGTGCATGCGGAAGGCAAACTGGGCCGTGGCAGCATGACGGCTCTGCATGGCGCGTCGCTGAAGATCCTGGCCTTGACCCATGACGTATCCACCTTCGAGGCCCGCCATGTCGATTTCGTGAAGGCCCGGCGGGGCCTGCGCATGCCGCTGCTGCCCACGGGTTTCGATGCCTTGTGCTGGGGCATCATCGGCCAGCAGATCAACGTGAAATTTGCCGCCAGCCTGCGCCGCGAGATGGTCGAGCTGGCGGGTGAAAGGATCGGCGACATGCGCACCCATCCCACCGCCGTGCGTGTCGCCAGTATCGACACGCAGGCTTTGACCTCGCGGCGCTATTCGCGTTCCAAGGCCAGCTATCTGTTGGATGCCGCCGCCGCGGTGGCGTCGGGCAAGCTGGTGGTCGAGTTCTTAAGCGAAGGTTCAGCCATTGCCGCTGAGAAGGCGCTGACGGCTCAGCGCGGCATCGGTACCTGGACGGCGCGCTATGTCCTGATGCGGGGCGGTTTCGCGGATGCCGCGCCGGTCGGCGACAGCGCCCTGGCGACCGCTTTAAAGCGATTACACAATTTGCCCGAACGCCCCGACAGCGAACAGACGGCGCGGCTGATGTCGGCTTTTGCCCCCCATCGCAGCCTTGCCACCATGCATCTGTGGACCTCACTAAAAGAAACGGCCTGAAGGAAGACGTTATGAGCAAGCGGTACTGGAGCCTGATCGATTCTCCCTTTCAGAAGTTCGCCGCCTGGGTGGATGATGAGGGCCGCTTGCTGCGCTTCTATTTGCGCGCCGCCGGCGCCGCCAAGGTCGATCCCGAGGCCGAGAACAATTCACGCAAGCTGGCCGACGTGCAGCGCCAGGTGACGCAGTATGCGCAGGGAAAACGGCGGGATTTCGAATTCGAGCTGGCGGCGCAAGGTCCGGAGTTCGACAGGAAAGTGTGGAAGGCATTGATGGAAATTCCTTTCGGAACCACCTGCAGCTATGGCGCCATCGCTCAGAAAATCGGCCATCCCAAGGCGGCGCGTGCCGTCGGTGCCGCCAATGGCGCAAATCCCATATCCCTGATCGTGCCCTGCCATCGGGTGATCGGGGCGAACGGCAAACTCACCGGTTACGGCGGCGGGCTTCCACTCAAGCGCAAATTGCTCGAGCATGAAGCCCGCGTAGCCGGCACGCGGTTTGATCTGTTCTCCTAATTTGTCGCCAGCCGCGCAACCAGGCGGATATTGCGACCTGGACTCACGACCCTGTCCTTGTTGAAGGAAGCAGCATTGCGCGCCACTTCATCAGCCAGGTTGCGGCCGATCAGCGCCAGTTCGAAATTCGGATTGCTGGCAACCGGACGCCAGGCGATCTGCGCATCCACCGAGACATAGCCAGGCGTTGGCGTGTCGAACACGCCCGGGCGGGTCTGTTCACCCACCTGCAGCACCTGGAAACCGGCATCCAGTCGCTCACCCTCCCAGGAAAGGCCGCCGCCATAGCGGTGGGGCGGAATGCGGGGCACATTGCCACCACCTGACAGGGTGGCGCGCACAATATCGCCCATCGCATTGATCTGCAGCACGCCATCGCTGGAGTGCCAGATATCGTAAGACAGCTTTCCTTCCAGGCCGCGGAAATGGGCGCCGGTCTGGACATAGTTGAGCTGGCGCAGCTCGGCGGGACCGGGACCGCACAGGCCCTCCTCGTCGCATTCCAGCCCGGTCAGGGCGCCGTAAACATAGTTGTCAAACCAGTTGCTATAGACGCTGCCGTCGAAGCTGAACTCGTGGAAACGCAGCCGCATCGTGGCTTCGACCGAGTTGACCCGCTCGATGTCCAGATTGGGATTGCCGGTCTCAAACGTACCCGAACCGTCATGGGCGCCGCGCGAAAACAGTTCGGTCTGGGCCGGCGCGCGTGCCGTGCTCGATGCGGTCAACCCCAGCTTCACCCAGTCCGCCGCCTCCCACAAAAGCCCCAGCGCGCCGCTGACCGGCGTGAAGGAGCGGCGGGTTGCGACGTTGGAGGCCGGTATTCCTTCCACCACAGCCTGTTCAACGCGGGCGCTGGCCTCCAGATGCAGCGTATCGGTCAGGTTGGTTTCGGTGAAAAGGAATCCGGCGTAACTGCGGGTGGTGGTGGGCAGCAGATAATCGGCGCCATGGCCTTCCGCCGCATAATCCCGGTTCTGCACTTCGATCCCCAGCGCCAGGCTGGAGAAGGGGCCGATCGCGCCCGTCAGGGTTTCGGCACGCAGGTCGAGTTCCTTGTTGCGGAAGGTGGCATGAACGCTTTCGTCCGGCTCTTTCTCGTGATGGACGTAGTGACCGTAGCTGCCGTCGATGTTGAGCGTCTGAAAAGGGCCGGCCCCCAGAGCCAGCGACGATCCCAGCATGTACTTTGTCTGCCGCATGTCGATGAAAGGGATATCGCCAGGGATGCCGTACTTGGAATCGTAATGTACCACCGCCGCGCCAATCCGGCTGTCTTGTCCGAAGAAATAGGACGAGCCCAGCGACACCCCGTCGCCCTTGAAGAAGGAGTTCCTCTGCGGGCCTAGCGGCGTGTCGTAATCGCCCGTGCCGCGGTAAAAGCCGTCGGCATGGATGGCGAATTTGCCGATGGCGATTTCGCCCAGCAGCGCCACCTGGCCGGCATCGGAGACGGAATCAAAAGCCGTGCTGACCTCACCCTTGGCTTCTTCGGGCAAGGATAGCGGGATGCGGTTGTTGATGGCATTGACCACGCCGCCGATCGCCTGGCTGCCATAGCGCAGGGTGGCCGCGCCGCGCACCACCTCGATGCTGCGCGCCGACAGGGGGTCGATCGGCACGCCATGATCGGGCCCGATGTCGGACGCATCCGAACTGCTGGTGCCGTTTTCCAGTATCCGTACGCGGGTTGCATCCATGCCGCGGATCACCGGCCGGCTGGAACCGGCGGAAAATCCCGAGCCGCTGACGCCGGGGACATTGGCCAGCGCGTCGGCCAGGGTTGATCCGCCGGCTCGCAGAATCTGCTGCGCGTTGACGCTGGCGGGAATGCTGGCCAGGGCATCGGCACTGTTGTGAATTGGCGAGGCGGTGACCACCACGCTTTCGCTGGTGTGGGTCTGGGCAAGGACGGGACCGCTGATTGCAATGGCTGCAATACCGGCCATGAGAATGGAACGACGCATAACGAACTCCAAAATGGGATGCGCACGCCAAATGGCGTGCTGGTGCGGCTCAAAAAGGCCGCGCGCAAAGAGGAAGTGCCGTTAGTGGCGTGGAGGCGCCCGGCTTTGCCAGGCGAAGGCCGGCGCGATGGCGCCCGAGAGCAGCGGTAGTGTGACAAAGGCCGCGGCGACAATACCCAGGCTTGCCGGCAGCGCCGAAGCCGTGGGGGCAACAAAGGCGCCGGCCTGGCTGATTTCCTGGCAGGGGCGGCATTGGTTCTGGTCGGTGGTGTCGGTTTTCTTGAGCGGCGCCGGAAGGTCACCCAGCGCAACAATGGCGGAGGACGGCGTGATCGACTGGTGAAGATGGCCTTGAACCGCAATGCCGTGAAGGAAGAAAGCCAGCAGCGCAAACAGCGTAATGAAACGCCGCGTCGCGGCCTGTTTCAGGTCAAAGCTGGCTGCGATCGAACGGGCCATGGCCTTTTCACATGAGGCAAGGCCGTCACGTTAGGCAGATTTAATCCGCCTGTGCAACCGGGCAGGATTCCAGGGCCCGCATGGCGAAAGCGCGAATGGCGCAGCGCGGATGATGCGTCAGAGCCTTGAGCATGTGAATCCGGGCGGGCAGGGGCGCACCGGCCATGCCGCGCGCAAACCAGCGCAATGCGCCCGCGATGCAGCCATCCGCCGCCAGCACGCAGCCATAATTGTGGGCGCCGCGGAAGTCGCCGCTTTCCGCCGCCTGCCGGTAACAGCTGCGCGCCGCATCGCGGTCGATCCCCGTGCCCCAGCCATTCTCGAAACAGCGGCCGAGCAGGTTCCGGGCCTCGGCATTGCCGCCGCCGGCAGCGCTTATAAAACAGGCAAAGGCGGCCCGTCGGTCACAGGCAACCCCGTCGCCCGTCAAAAGCATGCGCCCCAGTTTGAGTTGGGCCTCAACCAGCCCGCAAGCCGTTGCGGCTTCGAGCCAATCGACCGCCTCATCGCCGGCGAAAGCTTGGCTGAGTTCCGCCGGGTTCATGACCGCCAAGGCCTGGACCCGCCAAGGCGGGGCGGGGACCGCATGAAGGGAGTGAACGTCACCCATATATAAGTAGCTTTATAATAATGCGTCTTACTATCTATTCTTAGCCTATGCGGCCCTGGCCAACTGGTCAATGAGAACGACTCGCAAATACCGGCGGTCGCACGTCTTAAAATTCCCTGTTTTTCCTTTCTTGACCCCCCA
>JBBSKJ010000112.1:0-7451 GCA_038256475.1 Micropepsales bacterium
GGATGCGCAAGGCAGCCAGGTGCAGGCCCGCGCCGCCATCGCCGGCTTCAAGGATCGGGTGGCCGACCGGTTTCCCGAGGCCGGCTGGAACATCCGCGACCGCACCGATGCCGCGCCGGGCATCCGCCGCTATGTCGAACAGCTCACCATGTTCCTGACCCTGGTGGGTCTGGTGGTGCTGGGCGTGTGCGGGGTCGGCGCCGGTCAGGCGATCATCGCTTTCCTGGACAGGAAACGCGCCGACATCGCCATTTTGAAATCCATGGGCGCCAGCGGCAATTTCGTCTTCCTGGTGTTCTTCCTGCAGGTGATGGCGGTGGCGCTGGCCGCGACTTTGCTGGGCGCGGCGCTGGGCGCCACACTTCCATTGGCAATTGTATGGCTCTATGGCAGCGCCCTCCCCGTGCCGCCCAGCGTCAATTTCTATCCCGTGCCGCTGTTGCTGGCGTTGGCTTTCGGTCTGCTGTCTGCCGTCGCCTTTGCGGTGCCGCCGCTCAGCCGCGCCCGCTCGGTGCCGCCCGCCAGCCTGTTCCGCGATGTGGTGTCGCCCGCCAATCCGGAAGGGCAGAATCTCTACCGCGCCATTTCCGCCGCCGCCGCTATCGGGATCGCGGTGCTGACACTGGTAATGGCGCCCCGGCCCGTCTTCGCGGCGCAATTTCTGGGCGGCTCGGTGGTGGCGCTGGGCCTGCTGCGCCTTTTGGCGGAGGGCCTGCGCCGCGCCATCCGCGCGCTGCCGCGCCAGAAGTCGCCGCTGATACGGCTGGCCTTCGCCAATCTGGTGCGTCCCGGTGCCGCCACCGGCGGGATCGTCACAGCGCTGGGACTGGGGCTGACGCTGCTGGCCACCGTCACGCTGCTGAACGCCACCATCAATGCCCAGGTCGCCGGCGCCTTGCCGGCACGCGCGCCCAGCTTCTTCTTTGTCGATATCCAGCAGCCCGACGCGGCCGCCTTCGACAAAACCATCACCGGCTTCTCCACCGTCACCGATTACCAGCGCACCCCGATGATCCGGGGCCGCATCACCGAGGTGAATGGTGTGCCGTCGGCGCAGGTGAAAGTGACCCGGGAAGCCCGCTGGGCGCTGAATGGCGACCGCGGCATCACCTATTCCAGCACCCCGCCGCCGCGCACCGAACTCACCGAAGGCGCATGGTGGGCGCCGGACTATCGCGGGCCGACCCTGATTTCGCTGGACCAGAACATCGCCCACGGCACCGGCGCCAAGATCGGCGATTCGATGAAATTGAATGTGCTGGGGCGCGAGATCGAGGGCCGCATCCATTCCCTGCGCAAGGTGGATTTCACCAATGGCGGGCAGAATTTCGTGCTGGTGCTGTCGCCCGGGGTGATCGACAAGGCGCCGCATGCCTTTCTGGCCACGGTGCGGGTCGACGATTCCCAGGAGAATGCCATGTATATGGCCGTAACCAACCGTTTCCCGAACGTCTCGACGGTGCGGGTGCGCGACGCTATCGAGCAGATTCAGAACATGCTGGCCTCGCTGGCCCGGGGTGTCAGCGCCGCCAGCATGGTGACCATTCTTGCGGGGTTGCTGGTGCTGGCGGGCGCCATCGCGGCGGGCACCCGGGCGCGGCTGTACGACGCCACCATCCTCAAGGTGCTGGGGGCGACCAGGGCGCGAATCGCCCTGGTCTATGTCATCGAATATGCCGTGTTGGGGGCGGCGACCGGGGTGATTGCCCTTCTGGCGGGAACCCTCGCGGGCTGGGCGATTGCCTGGGGGGTGCTGGACGTGCCCTTCACCTTTGACGGGCGGGCCGTGCTGATCACGGTGCTGGGCGGGGGCGCCGCAACCCTGTTGTTCGGCCTTTTGGGGGCGGTGGGCGCCCTTTCGGTGCGGCCGGCGCGGCGGCTCCGGGCGGCTTAACCTTTGCAAAACATTGATTTTGGTGGGGGCTGACGCCTTGATACCGCCATAAGAAATCACGATATACTAGGGGTCAAAGGGAGTAACAGATGGCTGAGTATGACAATCGCATTGTTCGTGGCACGGCAGGGTATGCCGACACGATGGATATGGGCCTGCGCGCGCATATGCTGCGGGTCTACAACTACATGGTTGGCGCGCTCGCCCTGACAGGCGTGGTTGCCTATGTGGTGGCCAATTCGCCGGCCCTGCTGAACCTGCTTTACCAGCAGACCGTGACCGCCAGCGGCGGCGTCTCGCTCGCGCCCACCATCCTGGGCTGGGTGGTGATGCTGGCCCCGATCGGTCTGGTGTTCTTCCTCTCCTTCCGCGTCATGCATATGAGCCAGGCCGCCGCCCAAGCCACCTTCTGGTTTTATGCCGCTTTGACCGGCGCCTCGCTGTCCTCGATCCTGATCGCCTATACCGGCGCCAGCGTGGCGATGACCTTTTTCATCACCGCGGCGACCTTCGGCACCATGAGCCTGTATGGCTACACCACCAAGCGTGACCTGACCGGCATGGGCTCGTTCCTGTTCATGGGCCTGATCGGCGTATTGCTGGCATCGCTGGCCAACATGTTCTTCCAATCGCCAATGATGGAATTCGTCATCAGCATCATCGGCGTGCTGGTCTTTGTAGGCCTGACTGCCTGGGACACGCAGAAGATCAAGAACACCTATTATGAAGTCGGCGGCAATGTTGCTGTGGCCGGCAAGGCGGCGATCATGGGCGCCCTGTCGCTCTACCTCGACTTCCTGAACATCTTCCTGTTCATGCTGCGCTTCCTCGGCGACCGCCGCTAAGCCAAAGCAGATAGATAACGAAAAGCCCGGCAGCGATGCCGGGCTTTTTTGTATCTTGCCCGGTCCTGCCGCTCGCCCAAGCGTCCATACGCTGTCGCTATGGACCGTTGCTCGCACGAAATGGTGCGTCGCTAGCGGCAGCGTCGTGCGACACCAATTCGTTCACCTTTCGGTGAACCGCTCGTCACTCTTTTGCGTTCAGCGCTTTCAGCAATTTCTTGTCGAAGATTTTCAGCACCTGCGCCAGTTCGTGGCCGCGCTTGAGGATCACGCCCCCCGCGGCGATGACGCTATACTGCCCCTGCTTCAGCCGCAGATCGGGGCGCTTTTCAATGCGGAACATTGGCATCTCGCTGGTGCGGCGGAAGATCGAGAACACCGCCGTCTCTCCCAGGAAATCCAGGGCGTAGTCCCGCCATTCGCCAGCCGCGACCATGCGGCCGTACAAAGCCAGAATCCGGTTCAGTTCAGGTCGGTCGAATGTGACTTGCGGCACAGTGGCAGCAGAGGGGGCAGCAGACATGTCACGCGAACCGATCGCGCGATGGAGGGCTATGGGTTCATCCATCATCCGAAAGCGATGATGGGCCGGCAACTTAGACCCCGCAAGCGCGAAAAGTGATGGCTTTCTGTCCAAAACGTCACGCTGATTCGTGGCGGTCCGACCTCGGGACCTTGCCTAGAAATGGTCACGATTGAACCATGCCTCAGCCGCTTTCGGGAATGATCCTGTGATGGTCGGTTGGTTGTGACCTCGGTGCGGATAACAAGCCCCCCAGCCCCTATTCCGGGCCGGATCCAGCCAACCGACAATTTCCATAAAACAGAATCAACTTCCTCCCTCCGCCGCGCGTAGCGCATGCGGGGAGAATAGCCGTAGCAGCGCCTGGGAAGACCAGAGGGCGCTAACGTAAGGTCGCGATGAACTCGCGTATCCACGCCGCATATTGCCCGAACAATCCGCCGATGGCGCCGACCAGGGCGCAGATCATCACGCCATAGGGAATGAACCGCTCCGGCTCGTCGCCCAGCAGGTTCGCCGTGCCCACCGCCGCTACGCCGCAGGCGGCCCCGATCACCCGCCCGCCCAGCGCGCCCATGCCATAGCCGCGTGCCAGATCGCGGGCATAAAGGAGTGCCGCCGTGCCCGCGATCATCATGATGCCGAACAGCGCATAGTGAACCTGCAGCAGGGGACGAAAATGGCTGGCGAGCATCAGCACCACTTCCAGGATCACGCCCACCATCAGGGCGCGGCCCAGGATGCGGGAGTCGATCAGGGCTTGGACGGCGCGTTTCATGGTGAAATGCTAGCGCGAACCGTCGCGGCGACAACCCTCTTCTTGCGGGAAAAAGCCGATTTCTCTAAGCAGTTCCCATGGCGGGCGATCCTTACTTGCGTGACCTTTGGTACATGCCGGCGCTGGCTTCCAGCCTGAAGCGCGGCGACATGCGCCGGGAAATGCTGCTGGGCGAGCCGGTGTTGCTGGGTCGTAACCATGCGGGCGAAACCTTCGCGCTGCGCGACATCTGCCCGCATCGCGGCGTGCCTTTGTCGGCGGGGCGCATCAAGTCCGATGACAGTGTGGAATGTCCCTATCATGGCTGGCGCTTCCGCAAGGACGGCGTTTGCAGCGCGATTCCGTCGCTGGTGGAGGGACAGGATTTCGACCCGGAAAAGATCAAGGTCCGCGCCTATCCGGTGCGCGAACAGGACGGGCTGGTTTGGGTCTATATGGCGGCGACACCTGGCGCCTTGCCCAAGTCCGAGCCGCCGCGCGCGCGCAGCGATCACAAGATGCGCTGGACCGAAATCCAGAATTTCGCTTGCGGCATTGATCATGCCGTGATTGGCCTGATGGACCCTGCGCATGGGCCTTACGTCCATGCCCATTGGTGGTGGAAGAAGACGCCGCGGGTGAAAGAGAAACACTACGCGCCTTTGCCGAACGGGTTTGTCATGACCCGGCACAAGCCGTCCAAGCCGGTCTATAGCTTGCTGGGGGATGTCGAGACCGAGATCACCTTCGAACTGCCCTCCACCCGTTTTGAAATTCTCACCGGCAAGTTGCTTGGCAAGAGCTTCAGGATCGTTGGCCTGACCGTCTGCACCCCGCGCGATGCCGACAGCACCGACGTCATCCAGGTGTTCTACTGGCCGGGCTGGCTGAACTTCATCTATCCTTTCTTCTGGGCGCTGGGCCGGACCTTCATCGGCGACGACCGCAAGATCGTGGAGTTGCAGCGCGAAGGGCTGAAATTCAATCCGAATCTGATGCTGATCCAGGACAGCGACCAGCCGGCCATCTGGTACCACCGCATCAAGAAAGCCTGGGCGGAATCGGTCGAAAACGGCACCGAATTCGTCAATCCTGTGCAGGAACGAACCCTGCGCTGGCGGAGCTAACCTGCGGAGTGCGGCGAAAAGCGGCTTTCCGCCGCTTTTCCACAAGCCGCGCGACCATGGGAAAAACAGGGGGTTGCGGCACCCCGCCGAGCCCTCTAAACGGTCCCCTTAACCTACAACTTGGCCGGTCCACCCAGCGCATCCGCGCGGGCCGGTTTTCGCGCGAGCCACCCGGGCCGAAAGGTCCGGGGCAACCAGAGACAAAGTATGCCCAAACGTACCGATATCCACACCGTCCTGATCATCGGCGCGGGGCCTATCGTTATCGGGCAGGCCTGCGAATTCGATTATTCCGGCGCCCAGGCCTGCAAGGCCCTGCGCGAGGAAGGCTATCGGGTGGTGCTGGTCAATTCCAACCCCGCCACCATCATGACCGACCCGGACATGGCGGACGCCACCTATATCGAGCCGATCACCCCGGAATTCGTGGAAAAGATAATCGCCCGCGAGCGGCCCAACGTACCCGAAGGCATGGTGTTCGCCCTGCTGCCCACCATGGGCGGCCAGACGGCGCTGAATACCGCGCTATCTTTGCGCAAGATCGGCGCGCTGGAGCGCCACAATGTCGAACTGATCGGCGCCACCGCCGACGCCATCGACAAGGCCGAAGACCGTGAGCGCTTCAAGCAGGCGATGGTCGCCATCGGGCTGGAAGTGCCCAAGGGCATCACCCTGAAAGGCCAGCTGCGGCAGAAAAAGGATTCCGCCGGCCAACCGCTGTTCGATGGCAACAATGCGCCAGTGATGGAACTGGGCCCGGAAACCTTCAGCAAGGCGCTGGCGGCGCTGGATCAGGTGGGGCTTCCCACCGTCATCCGTCCCAGCTTCACCATGGGCGGCACCGGCGGCGGCATCGCCTATAACCGCGAAGAATTTTTCGCCATCGTCGAATCCGGCATGGAAGCATCCCCGACCAACGAAGTGCTGATCGAGGA
Source organism: Micropepsales bacterium (assembly GCA_038256475.1). Lineage (GTDB taxonomy): Bacteria > Pseudomonadota > Alphaproteobacteria > Micropepsales > Micropepsaceae > Rhizomicrobium. The sequence continues at coordinate 6,082 of JBBSKJ010000112.1, forward strand.
ATCGGTGCTCGGATGGAAAGAGTTCGAGATGGAGGTGGTGCGCGACAAGGCCGACAACGCCATCATCATCTGTTCGATCGAGAATATCGACGCCATGGGCGTGCATACCGGCGATTCCATCACCATCGCCCCTGCCCTGACCCTGACCGACAAGGAATATCAGCGCATGCGCTCCGCCTCGATCGCGGTGCTGCGCGAGATCGGCGTCGAAACCGGCGGCTCCAACGTCCAGTTCGCGGTCAACCCCAAGGACGGCCGCATGGTGGTGATCGAGATGAACCCGCGCGTCTCGCGCTCATCGGCGCTGGCCTCCAAGGCCACCGGCTTTCCCATTGCCAAGATCGCCGCCAAGCTCGCGGTCGGCTACACGCTGGACGAACTGAAAAACGACATCACCAAGGTGACACCCGCCAGCTTCGAGCCCACCATCGATTATGTCGTCACCAAGATTCCACGCTTCGCCTTCGAGAAATTCCCCGGCGCCGAACCGTTGCTGACCACCGCGATGAAATCGGTGGGCGAAGCCATGGCCATCGGCCGCACCTTCGCCGAATCGCTGCAGAAGGCGCTGCGGTCGCTGGAGACCGGCCTAACCGGCTTTGACGAAATTGTGCTGGACGAAGACCCTACCGAAATCCGCGCCGCCCTGGCGCGCGCCACGCCAGACCGGCTGCGCCTGGCGGCACAGGCAATGCGCTACAATTTCCCGCTGGACGAAATCCAGCGCATCACCGGCTATGACCCGTGGTTCCTGGGCGAAATCGAAACCATCATCCAAACCGAAGCGCGGGTGCGCAAGGAAGGTCTGCCCCAGGATGCCGCGGGTTTGCGCGCCCTGAAGATGATGGGCTTTTCCGATGCCCGGCTGGCCAAGCTTACGGGGCAGAAGGAAGCGGCTGTGCGCAAGGCGCGGCACGATCTGGATATCCGCCCTTGCTACAAGCGCATCGACACCTGCGCCGCCGAATTCGCGGCGCTGACGCCCTACATGTATTCCAGCTATGAAACACCGATGGGCGGCCACACCGCCTGTGAGAGCAAACCCACCGACGCCAAGAAGATCATCATCCTGGGCGGCGGACCCAACCGCATCGGCCAGGGCATCGAGTTCGACTATTGCTGCTGCCATGCCGCCTATTCGCTGTCGAAGCAGGGCTATGAAACCATCATGGTCAACTGCAATCCCGAAACCGTCTCCACCGACTACGACACCTCGGACCGGCTCTATTTCGAACCCCTGACCCTGGAAGACGTGCTGGAGATCATTCATGTCGAACAGGAAAAGGGCAGCCTGGCCGGCGTCATCGTGCAGTTCGGCGACCAGACGCCGCTAAAGCTGGCCAACGGCCTGCGTGACGCGGGCGTGCCGA
>JBBSKJ010000113.1:0-7423 GCA_038256475.1 Micropepsales bacterium
GGGCGCGATGGAAGTGTCGGAAGATGGCGACATCGCCAACTGGATGATCCCCGGCAAGATGGTCAAGGGCATGGGCGGCGCCATGGACCTGGTGGCGGGCGTCAAGAAGATCGTGGTGGTGATGGAACACACCAACAAGGCGGGCGAGTCCAAGATCCTGAAGGCATGCGATCTTCCCCTGACCGGGACGCAATGCGTCGACATGATCATCAGTGATCTGTGCGTCTTCACCTTGGAGCGCGGCAAGCGCGGCCTGACGCTGGTCGAACTGGCGCCGGGCGTGACGCTGGACGACGTCAAGGCCAAGACCCAGGCGGCCTTCGTTCCCGCCTTGTAATCGCCGCTACTTCTTCAGCAAGCCGCCGATGGTGGCCGAGCCGGTGCCGCTGCATCCGCTTGCGCCATAGCGCAGGAATTTCTGGATGCGCTTACCGTTATCGACTTCCGCGGTGTAGATGTTGCCCTTGGTGTCCAGGCTGACCTGATGCAGCCAGTGGAATTCCCCCGCCATGCGGCCCGAACGGCCAAGCCGCCCCAGTTCCTGCAGGTTGCTGCGATTGACCATGTAGATGGTCATGTTGGTGTTGTCGCCGATATACAGGCAGCTTTGCCCCGCATCGGGTGAGAAGTTCATCGACACCGCGCTGCCCGGCAGAACCGTATCGGTCTTTTCGGCGACCAGTGTCTCGGAGACAAAACCGCATTTGCCGGCGATGCCGGTGGGGTTGCTGCACGGCCTGCCCAGTTCCGGGCTATTGCGATCGAACACCTGGACGCGGTTGTTGCCCCGGTCGCAGACATAGATCTTGCCGTCATTGGCGACCTTCACGCAGTGAACCGGATTGCGGAAGAAGGCGGGCTTCTTGTTGCCCTTGAGATAATCGTTCATCCAACGGCCCCCCGCGGCTGCGGCCTCGTCATTTATCGGGTTGGAGCCATAGGCGCCGAAGTGGCCGATATATTTTCCGGTCTCGGCATCCACCACCAGGATGCGGCGGTTGCCGTAACCGTCCGCGACATAGAGCCGGTTGGTGGTGGGGTCCACCACCATGTCGGCGGGCAGGAACATCAGCGGGGTGCCATTAAAGCCGCCATTGGTGTCGTTGCTGTTGGGGGCAGTGGGCGTGCCGCCGATGCGCAGCTTGAAATTGCCGTCGCGGTCGAACTTCAGGACAAAACCGTCGCCGCCCTGCGTGTGGGTGGCCCAAGCGGATTTGGGGCTGACCGGCTGACGGCCATTGCCCGCGATATAGACGTTGTCGTTATGGTCGACATAAATGCCGTGCTCGCTGTTGGGCCAGATGCAGCCCTCGGCAGGCTTGCACTTTGTCTCCAGCCAACCCGGATCGGCCGGACCGCCCCAGGCGCGCAGCAGCTTGCCGTCCGAATCGAACGCCATGACCGAGGGCGCGGCATTGCAGCAGTCGGCGAGCGCACCATTGGGACGATCGAAGCCCAGCCCGTTCTTGCCGCCCGCCAGGCCGGCGGTATCCAGCGCCGCCTCATCATTGGTCATGGTGCGGGGGCGATTGGAAATCCAGACATTGTCATGGCGGTCGACATACAGACCGGCCACCTGCCCCAGCAGCCAGTTGTTGGGCAGGTGCTGCGGCCAGGCGGGATCGGCCACGAAGTTTGGCACGGTGCCGGTGGGGGATTTGTTGTAGACGCCCGTCTGCTTGACGAGACGATCCATCATGCCCTGCTTGAAGCTATCGCTGGTTTGCGCCAGCGCGGCGCCAGAAGCCGACATCACGGCCAGCATCAACAAAATCTTGCGCATTCCCCACTCCCCGTCTAGTTCAGCACAAAGCGGCTTTTCCTCCTTCTTAGCCGAAGGGCGGCTGGGGAGCCAGCGATCCGGTGTCCTTGCGGCCGCTCCTGGCTTTTTCCCGATCGTCTTTTGTGCGCTGCGCAAATCGGGAAAACTGCGGGACGCCCCGCCAGCCCTCTATTGACGGGACATGCCGGATGCCGCTGCATGCTGTGGGTGAACAGGGGGAAAACATGCCGCATGCTGCCAAATACTCGGTTATGGGGATTGCGGCGCTTGCCGCCTTGGCCTGGATGACTTTGGCCGCGCCCGCCCAAGCCCAGAACAGCACAACGGTCGGCCGGTTCACGGTTGAACACCCGACGCTGGAGAATCTGGGCTTCGAATGGGCCATCACAGGCGACACCAATCGCAATGCCACTGTCGCGGTCGAGTTTCGCCCTGTGGGCGAGGCCGCCTGGCGCAAGGCGTTGCCGCTGGTGCGTATCGGCGGCGAGCGCATTTTCCGCGACGTCGAAAACCTCAGCTACATCGTCCCGGATGGCTTCGCCGGCAGTATCCTGGGCCTTCAGCCCGGCACGGAATATGAGGCCCGCTTCACGCTGAGCGATCCGGACGGAGTCTCGGGCCAAGCCACACAGACCGTGCGCGCCAAGACCCGGGTCGAGCCGCAGCCCTATGCGGGGGGGCGGACCCTTCACGTCTATCCGCCCGGCTACAAGGGCGAGCGCAAGCAGCCTGCCTTCAACAGCCTGCTGCAGGCTTATTACGGCGCGGGCTTGGGCGACTGGAGCGTGGTGTGGGAGCGCCGCGCCCAGCCCGGCGATACCATCCTGATGCATGCCGGCATCTACCGGAACGAACGCCTCAATTACGTCGACCCGATGGTGACGCCGTTTGACGGCACCATGTGGCTGACCCTCAAGGGCACGGCGGAAAAACCCATCACCATCAAGGCGGCCGGTGACGGCGAGGTCATTATCGATGGCGGGGGAAATCACCGCCTGTTCGACGTGCAGGCATCGACGCATCACATTTTCGATGGGCTCACCTTCCGCGACACCGACGTCGCGATCTTCGCGGGCATGAAAGAGGTGGGAGGCGCGGTCGGACTGACCGTCAAGAACAGCCGCTTCGAGAATATCGGCTTCGGCGTCTGGACCGAATATGCGGGATCGAGCGACTTTTACATTGCCGACAATGTCTTTCTTGGCCGCCCGGAGGCGCGTAACCTTCTGATCGGCTGGAACCGCCAGTTCCGGCAGCCGGACGAGGCCGGTGGCGCCGCCGGCATCTACGGCTCGCACGAGATGCGCAGCTATTACGCCATCAAGGTCTATGGCCCGGGGCATGTGATCGCCCACAATGCGATTGCCTATTTCCATGACGGTATCGGCATCTCGACCTATGGCACGCCCCCTAGCGATCCGCACCGCCGCGCCTCGTCGATCGATATCTATGGCAACGACCTTCATATGTTCGGCGATGATTTCGTGGAAACCGACGGCGGCGTTCACAATATCCGCGTCTACAAAAACCGGGGCGTGAACGCTCCTCATAGCGGCTATAGCGCACAGCCCGTCTTCGGCGGACCGGTCTATTTTATTCGCAATCTCTCCTACAATGTTCCGAACGCTTTCAAGATCAATGCCAACCCCGCCGGCCTTTTCATGTGGCACAACACGTTGATCGGGGAGCAGTCTGGGGGAGCGGCCTCCAACGCGCATTTTCGCAACAACCTCTTCATCGGTCGCAATGCGAATCAGGGTGTGATGCGATGGGTGAACGCGAACACCGTCTACAGTTCCGACTATAACGGCTACCGGCCCAATCCGGGCGCTACGGAGCAGTATCGCTGGCAGACGCCAGGCGGTACTGCGAATTTCTCAACGCTCGCAGCGTTGCGCGCCGCCACCGGCCAGGAACGCAACGGCGTCGAACTCGACCTCGACACCTTCGAGAAGATGACACTGCCCGACCCCGCCAAGCGGCACCAGGTTCATCATGCGATGGACCTGACCTTCCGCCTTAAGCCGGGCGGCAAGGCCGTGGACGCCGCAGATCGCATCCCGACAGTCAATGATGGATTTGCGGGAGCAGCTCCCGATCTGGGCGCGCTCGAATTGGGCCAGCCCGAACCGCACTACGGACCGCGCTGGCTCCATACCCAGCCGTTTTATCGCTAGGAAGGGCAGGAAGGCGCGTCAGGCGTCCTTGCGCCCGCTCAGGGCTTTTTCCTGATCTTCTTTTGTGCGCTGCGCCAACGGTATCACATTGCCGCAGCCATCCTGCTCCAGGCCGGGGGGTGCGTCGCTGTGCGGCGCCATCTTGGCTTTCTTGGCGCCATGTGTCCCGCCCTGCTGGCCCTCCGGGTCGGAGCCGTGATCGCCGCTTTCATTCTTCTGGCTTCCCTTGGGCATCGGCGCGGGATTTTCGGCTTCATGGTCTGGATTCTTGGAGCTGCTCATCTCAATGCCTCGCTGTGGTGGCGCCCAGCAGCGAACCCTGGTGCCGCCTGAGCAGGAAAATTCCGGCTTCCAGCGCCAGCGCGGCAAGGAAGGGCGACATGGCCACGATTACCCCGTCTTCTTCCTCCTCGGCCTTCCACAGGGCGCCGACAACGCACAGGCCCAGGCCGATCATCAACAATTTACGCATCTGAAAGCTCCGCAATCGCCTGATGAACGTGCGAGGCCGCGCCAAGGTTCCTTCAGATTGCCATCAGTCCCAGCTCGACCAGCTGGCGGCTGCTTTCAAGCCGCACCGAATTCTGGTTGCGCAGGCTCAGCGCCGGATTCCGGGCCAGCAGCTGGGCATAGATTCTATATTCCTGCCCGCCAGCATAATGCTCTCCCCGTGCTGCCTCGGTGATGGCCCGGTCATGGAAATCGTCCAGAAACTTGAAGTGCAGCAGCGCCCCTGTCATCTGCGCCAGCGCGATCGGCGTCAGGGCATGGGTGCAATTGAGAAAGCGCATGCCGCGGTGCCACTTCACCAGCGGCACTTTGCTGACCGTGGGTGTCACCGCACCCGAAAAACCGAACACCCGTTCCCGCACCCCGCCATAAAGCTGAACATGCGGAAAGGCGCCGGCCTGGACCGTGCGGTAGGGCGCCGGATCGAACCAGGGACAGGCTTTGATCAGCGAATCCCCGGCGCGGTAGCCGACATTCTTCAGCGGACCGTCGGGATACATGTCGAGCAACATGCAAAACAGGCCCTGCGCCCCAAGACGGCCAAGATGGTCGCAGACCCGGGGCAGCGCCACGCTTTCAAATCCGGGAAAGACCAGCAGTTCGTCGGCATCGATGATCAGCGTCCACTGCCCGTCGCCATGCGCGTCCAGCAGGCCATGGATCCAGTCCATGCCGAACTTGCTGGCGGCGAAACTGTCCGCGGTGGAAAACAGATGGACGTCGGGCTGCGACAGGAGAAAGTCCACCGTGCCGTCGCTCGAGCCATTGTCTACGACAAAGAAACGCGACACACCCAGGGCGCGGTGGTGGCTGAGCGTGTCGGGAAGCCGCAGCGCCTCGTTGCGCACCACCAGAAAAGCGCGGATTTCGCCGCCGGTCGAAGGGATCGGGTGGTCGTCAAGGCGCTGCATCGGCTGGCTCAGGCAATTGGCATTGAATTTCCGAAACACGCCAGATTCAGACCAATTTGGCAACAGTCCGGCCACCTTGTGCGATCGCGGCGGCCGGCCGAATTGCGACGCACACGCTGTCTTTCGGCGGACCGCTCGCGCGGTTCGGAATATTCCGACATCGGGGAGATCTTCGCTGGGCTGCCCCATGCGCCGACCGCCCCCATCTCCGCCTTGGTCCGGCCCGATGTTTGGTGGATAAGGGAGAGGAGTTGTACCAAGCGGGACCGGCAGGCCGCTTGGATGAGAGAAGACAGTTGAGGACAGCAAATGGTCAGTGACGGGGCAAAACACGACAAGGACGCTGCGGCAATACCTGCGGGTTTTTCATCTCGTAGCGGCATCCTGCCGGTACTCGACACCGAGTTCCTGTTGCGTCCGGAAATGCGCCCGTTTCGTTTCGCCCTGGAATATTCCAAGGCGGACATTCTGCTGCGCGACTGGGGCATCCGTTCCACCATCATCGTGTTCGGCAGCGCTCGCTGCTTGTCGCCGGAAGCCGCTGCCTCCCCACCGGCAGGAATGTCGCCCGCCCGCATCGCGCGCGAGTTGGGATGGTATGATGCGGCGCGAACGTTCGGGCGTCTGGCATCCGAACGCGGTGGCGCTTTCGCGCCACGGCGACGCTGGCGGGACAATGTAATCGCAACGGGTGGCGGTCCGGGGCTGATGGAGGCGGCCAACCGGGGTGCGCACGAAGCGGGCGCGCCAAGCGTCGGATTGAACATCACCCTGCCGCACGAGCAGGAGCCCAACGCCTACATCACGCCGGAACTGTGCTTCCAGTTTCACTATTTTGCGATGCGAAAAATGCATCTGGCGATGCGCGCCAACGGCCTTGTTGTCTTTCCGGGCGGATTCGGCACGCTGGACGAGTTGTTTGAAATCCTCACCTTGCAGCAGAACCGCAAGGCGCCGCCCGCGCCCGTCGTGCTTTTCGATCAGGACTATTGGCGCAGTATCATCAATTTCGACCGCCTTGCCGAGGAAGGCATGATATCGCCGCGGGATCTGGAACTGTTCGCCTTCGCCGATACAGCCGAAGAGATATGGGCGGCGCTGGTTTCCCGCGGTCTGCGAGCCCATTCTTCAAATGATGGCTCTTTTGCAGACGAAGAGCGGTAGCGCCTGAAGGAGATGGTACAGTTGGGTGGGCTCGAACCACCGACCTCCGGTTCCACAAACCGGCGCTCTAACCAACTGAGCTACAACTGCACACGGGCCTTGCGGCCAGACCTTCTATCCCTTGTCTGGCGCTCGGGGCCAAGGCTTCGACCAACTGAGCACCAACCGGCTTAGACCGGCGCTTCTATGGGCCGGACCCCTTAAAAGCAAGGCTTTAGGCGGACGCAAAGCCCGGAAATTAACCTTTCATTAACTATCTGGGACGACCTTGGACCAGCTTTTTGAGGGGCTCGCCATGGGCGCGTCCAAGACACTGATTGCCGGTCTTTTTCTGCTGTCCGGGGCAGCGGCCAGCGCCCAACCCGGCATGATCGACGTCGACCCCCGCTATCAACCAGCGCCCGAATACTATCCGCCTCCCGCCGAAGGTGGCGGTCCCAGCTGGAACTCGGGTCTGAATGGTTATGCCGGCCTGCGCGGCAGCCTGGCGCTGAACAACAACCGCGTCACCACCTACGCACCGACCACCCCGCCCACCGCCATTCGCGCCTCGTTCGCCACCGGCGGCGGCGGCTCGGTCTATGTCGGCACCCGCCTGCCGCTCAATCTGCGCCTGGAACTGGAAGGCCTGTACCGCTGGCAGCCTCTGTCCCAAGTCAGCCTTGCCGGCGTCCCGGTTGGGGGCTCGGGCCGGACCAAGACGGCCGCCTCGATGGTCAACCTGCTGTGGGACATCCCGATGCCCGCCGACGCTTTCCTGCAACCGTTTGTCGGCATGGGCGTGGGCGCGGCCTATACCGAGACCAGCGCCTTTGGCTCCGGCAACACCTATCTGAGCGGCAACCGCTGGAACCTGGCCTACAGCTTCATGGGCGGCA
>JBBSKJ010000114.1:0-7400 GCA_038256475.1 Micropepsales bacterium
CTCCGTGCTGGAAATCGGCGACGGCGTCTTTGAAGTGAAGTCCACCAATGGCGACACCTTCCTGGGCGGCGAAGACTTCGACCATCGCCTGGTCGGCTTCCTGGCCGACGAGTTCAAGAAGGAAAACGGCATCGACCTGCGCACCGACCGCCTGGCGTTGCAGCGCCTGAAGGACGCCGCCGAGAAAGCCAAGATCGAGCTGTCGAGCGCGCAGCAGACCGAAGTGAACCTGCCCTTCATCACGGCGGACGCTTCGGGCCCCAAGCATCTCACCATCAAGATCACCCGCGCCACGCTGGAAAAGCTGGTCGACGACCTGATCCAGAAGACTGTCGGCCCGGTGAAGCAGGCGCTCAAGGATGCCGGCGTCACCGCCAGCCAGATCGACGAAGTCATCCTGGTCGGCGGCATGACCCGCATGCCCAAGGTGCAGGAAGCCGTGAAGCAGATCTTCGGCGGCAAGGAGCCGCACAAGGGCGTCAATCCCGATGAAGTGGTCGCCATCGGCGCCGCCATCCAGGGCGGCGTGCTGAAGGGCGAAGTCAAGGACGTGCTGCTGCTCGACGTCACCCCGCTGAGCCTGGGCATCGAGACTCTGGGCGGCGTCTTCACCCGCCTGATCGACCGCAACACCACCATCCCGACCAAGAAGTCGAACATCTTCTCGACCGCCGAAGACAATCAGGGCGCCGTCACCATCAACGTGTTCCAGGGCGAACGCGAAATGGCGGCCGACAACAAGTCGCTCGGCCGCTTCGACCTGCAGGGCATTCCGCCGGCACCGCGTGGCGTGCCGCAGATCGAGGTCACGTTTGACATCGATGCCAACGGCATTGTCAGCGTCACCGCCAAGGACAAGGCCACCAGCAAGGAGCAGCAGATCCGCATCCAGGCTTCGGGCGGCCTGTCGGACGCCGACATCCAGAAGATGGTCAAGGAAGCCGAAAGCCATGCCGCGGAAGACAAGAAGCGCCGCGAAGTGGTGGAAGCCAAGAATCAGGGCGACGCGCTGATCCATTCCACCGAAAAGGCGATGAGCGAGCATGGCGACAAGGTCGGCCCGGAAGAAAAGACCGCCATCGAAGCCGGCATCCTGGCGCTGAAGACCGCGCTGTCGGGCGATGACGCCGAAGACATCAAGGAAAAGACCAACACTCTGGCCCAGGCTTCGATGAAGCTGGGCGAGGCGATGTACAAGGCACAGCAGTCGGAAGGCGCGGCCGCGGACGCCGCCGCCGATGGCGCCGGCAACAATCCCAAGGCCGATGACAATGTTGTGGACGCCGATTTCGAGGAAGTCGACGACAACAATAACAAAGGCGCCGCCTAACCAGTACCGGCCCTTCGCGCCCAGGCGCGAAGGGCCTTTTGCTTTTGTATCCGGGGGCGGATGTGTCGATGAAGCGCTGCTATTACGAATGTCTGGAAGTCCAGAAGGGCGCGGGCGGCGATGTCCTGAAGTCGGCTTACCGCAAGCTGGCGATGAAGTTTCATCCCGACAAGAATCCCGGCGACCACACCGCCGAAGTCAAATTCAAGGAAATCAGCGAGGCCTATGACATCCTGAAGGATGATCAGAAGCGTGCCGCCTATGACCGTTTCGGCCATGCCGCGTTTGAAGGCGGCACGGGCGCGGCAGGCGCACGCGGCGGCCATCCGTTCGGCGATTTCGCCGGCGGCTTCGGCGACGTGTTCGAGGATTTCTTCGGCCAGATGATGGGCGGCCGCGGCAAGCGGCAGAATCGCGGCCAGGACCTGCGCTACAATCTGGACATCAGCCTGGAGGAAGCCTTCCGGGGCCGCAGCGCCGAAATCCGGGTGCCGACACAAATCGCTTGCGAGGACTGTTCGGGCAGCGGGGCGGAGCCGGGCCACAGCCCCGAAACCTGTCCGGGTTGCGCCGGTCACGGCAAGGTCCGGGCGACCCAGGGCTTCTTCACCATCGAGCGCACCTGCTCATCGTGCCGCGGCAGCGGCAAGATCGTGCGTCATCCCTGCAAGGCCTGCCGCGGCGCGGGGCTTCTCCAGAAAGAGCGCACCTTGAACGTCGACGTACCGCCGGGCGTCGAGGAAGGCACCCGCATCCGCCTGTCCGGCGAAGGCGCCGCTGGGGTCAATGGCGGCCCGCCCGGCGATCTCTATATTTTCCTCGAAGTCGCCGAACATCCCATCTTCCAGCGCGACGGCCACGACTTGCATTGCCGCGCCCCGGTCTCCTTCGTCACCGCCTCGCTGGGCGGCAGCATCGAAGTGCCCACCCTGGACGGTGGCCGCGCCAAGGTGGCGATCCCCGAAGGCACCCAACCGGGGCGGCAGTTCCGCCTCAAGGCCAAGGGCATGCCGGTGCTGCGCAGCGCCCAGAGGGGCGATCTGTATGTCGAGCTGGCGGTGGAAACCCCGGTCCGGCTGACCAAGCGGCAGAAGGAACTGCTGCGGGAGTTCGAAGCCGAAAGCCAGGCCGGCACCCACCCCGAGGCTGAAGGCTTCATGGCCCGGCTGAAGGAGTTCTGGAGCGGCGGCGCCGGGGCGTAAAACCCCCGGAATTGCGGGATTTTTTGCGAAGTCAAGTGTTTCGCCTGATCGTCTTTTCAGCTTACAGTCCGGCCCTCTCCCACGGTGGAACCGCCTTTGACCGACCAGACCTTTGCCCTTGCCGACAATCTGCGTTTTCTCAAGGCGCTGATCACCCGCCCCAAGAATGTCGGCGCCATTGTGCCATCCAGCCCCGCCTTGGCCCGCGCCATCGCAAGCGGCATCGACCTTAAAAGCACCGGGCCGATTTTGGAGCTGGGCCCCGGCACGGGCGTCATCACCCAGGCGATTCTGGAGCGCGGCATCGCGCCGGAGCGTTTGACCCTGGTGGAGTATGACGCCGAAATGTCATCGCATCTGGCGCACCGCTTCCCGCGTGTCCATGTGGTGCAGGGCGACGCCTTCGATCTGGAACGCACACTGGGCAACCGCCATGGCGCGCCGTTCAGCGCCGTCGTTTCCGGCCTGCCGCTGCTCAATTTCCCGATGACCCTGCGCAACAGCTACATGGCCGGGCTGATCGACCGTCTGGAGCATGGCGCGCCGGTGATCCAGTTTTCCTACGGCACCCAGGCGCCGGTGGAAGCGCCGCCGGGCTGCGCGGTCAGCCGCGCCGCCCTTGTCTGGGCCAACATCCCGCCCGCGCGGGTGTGGATCTACCGCAAGCTCTGATCAAGCGCCGCGCCGGCGTTGCGCATGCTCGCGCGCTGCCGGATTTCGGACCCGAAAAGGGACGACTTTGTTGCGGCTTATGCTGCAGCAAAAGGGTGCAACATAGAAATCCATGCTGCACCCCATGTTGCGCGGTAAGTGTTTGATTCTGTTCTACTCTGCTGCTTCCGCCAATTCCGGAGCAGCCTGCAATACGTCTTGCCCGACATGGGCTTCGAACTTCTTGAAGTTATCCCGGAACATGCCGACCAGCTTTCTGGCCTGGGCGTCATAAGCGCCCTTGTCGGCCCAGGTGTCGCGCGGGTTGAGGATGGCCGAATCCACCCCCGGTACCGCCACCGGCACCCGAAACTTGAAGTGCGGGTCGATTCGCATTTCGGCATTGCCCAGGCTGCCGTCCAGCGCCGCATTCAGAAGCGCGCGGGTGGCCTTGATAGGCATGCGGCTGCCGGTGCCAAAGGCCCCGCCGGTCCAGCCGGTATTGACCAGCCAGCAATCGGCCTGATGCTCGGCGATCAGAGCGCGCAGCAGGTTGCCGTATTCCGAGGGATGGCGCGGCATGAAAGGGGCGCCGAAGCAGGTGGAGAAGGTCGGCTGCGGCTCCTTGCCCAAGCCTTTTTCCGTGCCGGCCACCTTGGCGGTGAAGCCCGACAGGAAGTGATACATCGCCTGGGACGGGGTCAGCCGGGCGATGGGCGGCAGGACGCCAAAGGCATCCGCCGTCAGCATGATCACGTTCTTGGGGTGCCCGGCCCGCCCCGTGGCGCTGGCATTGGGGATGTAGTCGATCGGATAGGCGGCGCGGGTATTCTCCGCATAGCTCGCGTCATCCAGGTCCAGCGCGCGCGTCACCGGGTCCATCACCACATTTTCCAGCACCGTGCCGAAACGCTGCGTGGTGGAGAAGATTTCCGGCTCGGCCGTGGCGCTCAGGCGGATCACCTTGGCATAGCAGCCGCCTTCAATGTTGAAGATGCCGTTCTCGCTCCAGCCATGCTCGTCATCGCCAATCAAGGTGCGCGATGCATCGGCGGACAGCGTAGTCTTGCCGGTGCCGGAAAGGCCAAAAAATATGGCGGATTCGCCGCTCGCCGCCACATTGGCCGAGCAATGCATGCTCATCACGCGCTTGGCAGGCAAAATGTAATTCATGATGGTGAAGACCGATTTCTTCATTTCGCCGGCATAGGAGGTGCCGCCGATCAGGATCAGCTTCCTGGCGAAATTGACCGCGATCACGGTCTGCGAGGCACAGCCATGTTTCGCCGGATCGGCATTGAAGCTGGGCAGGTCGATGATGGTGAATTCCGGATCGAAGCTCTTCAGCTCTTCGGCGCTGGGGCGGATCAGCAACTGATGCACGAACAGCGAGTGCCAGGCATATTCGGTGACCACGCGCACGCAAATGCGATGCGTCAGGTCGGCGCCGCCAAACAGATCCTTGGCGAACAGCTCGCGCCCTTGCGCATGGGCCATCATGTCGGCATGGAGGGCATCGAACTGGCCCTCGCTCATCGCCTTGTTGTTGTCCCACCACACTTGATCTTCGGTGCTGGCATCGCGCACCACGAACTTGTCGGACGCGGAGCGGCCGGTATGGATGCCAGTGCGCACCACCAGCGGGCCGTTCTGGGCGACATGGCCTTCGCCCCGGCGCACCGCTTCCTCATAGAGCGCGGCGGCGCCCAGATTCCAGTTCACGGATTTGAGGTTGCGAAAGCCATGGCGGCCAAGGCCGTGCGCGGTGTCGGACATGGAATGCTCCAGCGGAAAAACTCCACCCTATTAGCCCTCCCAGCCCGCAGCCTCAAATGTATACAGGATGGAACTCACGCCTAAATATCTTTTCTATTCATGTGCTTAAGAAGACAGGCATTGCATACATGGGTGACGTGTTGTCACGGCGTTGTCAGCATCGCGCGTTTGGCCGTAAGGAACATGATGCTTTCGGATGAAGACCTCGACCGTTACGCCCGCCACCTGGTCTTGCGGGAAGTCGGCGGCGTCGGTCAGGCGAAAATCCGCAAGAGCCGCGTGTTGATTGTGGGCACGGGCGGGCTGGGCAGTCCGGCGGCGCTGTATCTGGCCGCCGCCGGCATCGGCGCCATCGGCCTGGTGGACGACGATGTGGTCAGCCTTTCCAACCTGCAGCGCCAGATCCTGTTTCGCACGTCCGATGTCGGCCGCCCCAAGGTGGAGGCAGGCCATGAAGCGCTGAAAGCCTTGAATCCCGGGGTCCAGATTGATGTTCATCACACACGGCTGGACGCCGGCAATGTGATGGCGCTGATCGCCGGCTATGACATTGTCGCGGATGGATCGGACAATTTCGCCACCCGCTTCCTGCTCAACGACGCCTGCTTCTTCGCAAAAAGGATTCTGGTGTCAGCGGCGGTGACCGAATTCGAAGGCCAGCTCGCCACCTACAAGGCGTTCGACCGCAGCCACCCCTACCCCTGCTACCGCTGTCTGTTCCCCGCCCCGCCCCCGCCCGGCACGGTGCCGTCCTGCTCGGAAACGGGGGTATTGGGGGCCGCCGCCGGCGTGATGGGGTCGCTCCAGGCCCTGGAGGTGTTGAAGGAAGCGGCGGGGCTGGGCACCGGGCTGGCTGGAAAAATCCTGACTTTTAAGGCGCTTAGCAGCGAATTTCGCACCGCCCGGCTGGCCCCGGACCCCGCCTGCCCTTTGTGCGGCGCCGCACCGACAATTCGCACCCTGGATGGTCACGGTTAACCGTCGTTTAGGCCGTTTGCGCCACCATGTTCGTCTAAAGGGGGCGCATCCGCGCCCGGGGGACCATGGGACGACAAATTCACTACGAAGTTTTCCGCAGGGTTGGCGCCAAGGGCGGCTGGACCATGCACGAGGTCACCTCGACGCGCGAACTGGCCATCACCATGGCACAAGAGCTGATGGCCTCCGAGAAGGCCACCGGGGTCAAGGTGGTCAAGGAAACCTATAACGACGATACCGGCGACTATCTCACCCTCAAGATTTTCGAAGAGGGCCACAATCAGGTGAAGGTCGAGCCGGCGCAGGAAGACGCGCCGCACGCCCTGCCCTGCTTCAAGCCGGATGATCTATATTCCTACCACGCCCGCGCCACCATGAGCCGGCTGCTGGGCGACTATCTGGCGCGCAACAAGATCACCATCACCGAGCTGATCCACCGCGCCGACATGCTGGAAAAGCTGGAAGCCACCGGCACCCTCTATCAGCACGCCATCCAGAAGATCGCGGTGGCGCAGGCCGCCTCCACCACCACGCCGGTGCAGCAGATCGTCAAGAGCCTGAACGAGCTCACCACCCAGGCCTTCAACCGGGTCTATCGCGACCAGCGCAAGGGCCTGTTTCCCGATCCAAAGCCCGAGCAGTTCGCCGAACTCGCCGTGAAGCTTTATGGCCAGGGTGAGGCCGCCTATATTTTCAATGCTGCGCTGGCGCGGCATCTCAAGGAAGCGCAAGGCTGGGACGAAAAAGTCCTGATGCTGATCACCATCATGGGCAGCGCCCCGAAGGAGGACGGCCCGCGCAAGCTGGTGCTGTCGTCGGTGGATGCGATCCTGGCGGAAATTCTCAATGGCTCGGCAGCGCTGCATGACCTGATGGGCAGGTCCGAAAATCTGGCTGGCGCCTTGAACAATCTGGTGGCGCTGTTCCTGGGCAAGGCCCCCGAGGACGCCAAGAGCGGACTTGCGGCCCTGACCCAGAATTTCGCCACCGACAGCCTGCCCGAGGCGCGCACCGCCGTCGCCAACCGCATTGTCGCGGAGTTCAAGAGCAACAAGCGGCTGTGTCCCGATTCCATGGTCGATGAGCTGAAGGCACTACGCAGCATCGCCAACCGCATCGTGATGGGCGTGGGCAAGTATCTGAGCCATGAAGACCTGGTCGCGGCCTTCACCCTGCGCTCCAAGCGCCTGGTCACCCAGGAATCGCTGGGCAGCTACATCATCGAGGCCGCGCCCGACGAAAAGATCGAACGCATCCTGTTCGTCGAGGACAATATCATCGGGGTGGAGAACAAGCGTCAGCTGGCAGCTATGTGATGCCCATTCTCACCTCGGCCCAGTTCGACAGTCATTTCCACAATCCCAAGCTGCCGCTGGTGTCGCGGCTGCAGCGCCTGGCGCAACTACAGGCGCGGGTGCGGCGTTGCGGCTTTGTCGATGTGACGCGTGAAGAGATTAGCGTGA
>JBBSKJ010000115.1:0-7372 GCA_038256475.1 Micropepsales bacterium
CCACAAAAGACGAAAATGAAGACTGTTTCCATCAGTACGCTTGAAGAAGACGAGTAATGCGTTGGGCGAATATACAAGACGTCATGTTTGTGCCGGTCGTTGCCCTGGCGCTGCTGCTGTTCGCGGGAGGATACTTCGTGCCTGACATCCGCCATGCCATGATCTACCAGCCCCGCGCCGATCGCATTGAAGTGGCGATGGAGGAACTGGCCGGTCATGAGCGCGGGATGTTGCGCGCGAAAGGGAAGTTCCTGACGTTCGCTGCCAGCGAGGCCCCCCCCAATCTCAAAGCCCTGGGTGTGGACCTCGCGCGCTGGCCCTCGGAAGATTTTCTGTTTGACGCCGTTGTGCAACCCAATAAACACCTGCGTCTGCGTGCGCTGCCCCGTCCTGAAGCGGTGCGGGACATGCGGGTAGAGGCCCGGATGTATGTCGCGGAAATTTCGCCAGTTGGCGCGGTTACCAGCCGAGGGTGGAGCCCATGATAGCGCGCACGTTCCGCATTCTGGCCTTGGGCGCAACCATGCTAGTGCTTCCCGCGGCCACAAAGGCTTACGCTGACCCGGTGCCGGTGCCGGCGGGCACAGTGGTGCAGGCGCCAGCCTGGATTCCCGGGTCGGAATGGCATTACAGCGACGGCTACGCCCTTAAAGTTTCGTCTGCGAGCCCCGGCGGTGCGGTATTCGAGCGGATCGATGCCCCGGGGCAATGGTTCTCCCGGCTGGGTTTCATCCGCACGGATTCGCTCAGCGCCGGAACGGCCCGCAACGCGATCTACCGCACAGTGCCCGACAGTGCAGGATTTTCTCTTTCTGCCGGAAAGCCGCTGACCTTCCAGCGGGAATATCTTTCCGATGGCAAGCTGCTGGTGCATGCCAGTTCCTGGACCGTTGAGGGGCGCGAAACCATCACCGTTCCGGCTGGCACATTCGATTGCTGGCTGATTGTGTGGCGCACGCGGAGCCTGCGTTCCGACTGGACGGGTTTTGAACGTTGGTGGTACAGCCCCCAGGCCCAGCACTATGTCCGTCTTGAATATCAGTATGGTCAACAAAAGTCGGCGTCACGGGTATTGATGCGCTACAAGCCGGGCAATACCCTGACCCCGTCTTCCGTGCCCGATATGCCGAAGCCCAGCCACAATACGGTGCAGAAAGAGATCAATCCGCAATCGACCGCGAATGTCGGTCGCACTGTCTCGCCCCGGCCTGTGGCCGCGCCGCCGGCGAAGTCCGCCGAAGTGCAGCCAACGGCCAGCCGTGTGCCGGCTCCCGTGGAAAACGGGATCTGGCATGTGCAGATAGGCTCCTCCCAGCAGGAGGCTCTCTTGCGTGCCGGACTGCAAAAAATCGTCGGGAAGAACGCCAGCCTGAAAACCCTTCCGTCCGGTGTGCGGATGCAGGAAATGCCCGGCGGGGAAAAGATCTATCGCGCCTGGCTCGGGTCTTATGACAATCCTCAATCCGCAAAGGTGCTGTGCCGGATACTGAAGGCGTCCGGCGCAGATTGCTTCGTGGCCAGGAAGAATGACGGCCTAGAGGGCAAGCAGCTCGCGCAGAATCGCGGTTAGCTGCGGGAAAAGCACGAAGGCCGCACCGCTGAGGGCAAGAAATGGTCCGAAGGGCAGGGGCGTATCGCTTCGCGCCCGTGTCCGAAGCAAACTCCAGGACATGATGATGGTGCCGGACGCGAATGCCGCGATCAGAAAGAATGGCACCTGCGACAGCCCCAGCCATGCGCCAAGCGCGCCTGCCAGCTTCACGTCCCCGCCGCCAAGACCGTTCTGGTGCCGTGCAAGCCGGTATAGCGCATCTATCGCCCACAGAACGAGAAACGCGGCCATCGCGCCCAATGCCGCGTTCATTGCGCCTTCGCCGTACAGAATCTGAAACAGAATTCCCATCGGCAAAAGAGGAAATACCAGTATGTCGGGCAGCAGCATTTCGCGAATATCAATGGCGGTGAGCGTCAGCAGCACCGCCAGCAGCGAAAAACAAAGCCAGGCCTGCGCGGTCCAGCCGTACAGGTAGACGCACAGGCCGGCGGCCGCCACACAGCTTAGTTCCAGCAAAAGATAGCCGGCGCCATACGCGGCCTGACAATGGCGGCACCGGCCTTTGAGCATCAAATAGGAAAGCAGGGGTACATTGTCCCGCCAGGACAGCGGCGTCTTGCAACTGCCGCAGTGGGACGAGGGCCATGAGAGCGTGGTGATGAGTTTCGATACCGACGGTTGGCCGTGGGCGCTTTCCAGCATAAGCGGCGGCAGCCGCGCCGCCACGACACTCAAAAAGCTTCCAATGGCGGCGCCGCCCGCGAGAGCCGGGACCAGGCTTGCCGCGTCCATGGAGATCATGCCGCCGGCTTTCGATCGGCCAGGTCTTCCGTGAGCCACTTCAACAGTCGGTCGCGGTGCTCCGCGGGGCGGGTAAACATGAGCCCGCAAAGGCCATCGCCCGAAAAGACGATTTTGACTTCCAGATCGCCGAAACCGTTGATCCACAAGTCGCCAACAATTCCTTCGGCGGGCGGATTGGGAAGATAAACCAGCGCACCCGAGCCGGAGAGATCTCCGATCGAAACGGGAATGACCTCGCCTTCGACGCCTAGCTGACCATCGAGCTGGACCTCGTAGCGCTTCTCACGGCGCCTCTCGGCACCGCGCAAGGGCTGCGAACTATCGGTGGTATCCTGGGTCATGCGTCACCGAGGTGAAGGTAGGAGCTCACAGTTAATGGGTTGTTAAGGCGGGTCCACGCGGCAGCTACTGGGTGATCGCATGGCTTTCGCTCAGGCCTTCCAGCCAGTTGAAAACGACGGAATCCTGTCCGGCGGCGGTGTCGCGCCGGTTTGAAGGGGCGGGGTATCGGTATGCCACCACGCGTCCTTCCCGGCCCGCCAGACCGGAGGAAGATGACTGCACCCAACCGGTGGGAGCGGGCTTGGTCGCCGCCATCCGGCAGGTGGTGCCTTGTGGTCCCCCAACTGTGGCCGTCGAAGTGGCCCTGAGGATCGCCCATACCTCGAATTCGGCTGTGGGATCACCGCCCTGGCTGGAGGAGACGAAATTCGTCGCATTCGTGCTCGCGCACAGGCTGGCATCGCGGCAGATGAAGGCAAAGCAGAAATTGCCCGTGCCGTTGAGATCCAGGTTCAAACCCGCTGTCAGAACCGTCTCATCCAGATTACCGCCCGCGCAGCAATAGACTCCGTTGCGAACCTTGTAGCTGCGCTGCTTGGCGGCAATATCGAGCAGGTAGGGCTTGGCCTCATTGAGGTGCGCTGTGCGGACATAGCCCTGATAGGCCGGCACCGCGATCGCAGCCAGGATGCCAATGATCGTCACGACGATCATCAATTCAATGAGTGTGAAGCCCTGCTGGGATCTTGTGATCATGGGCGAAGACTAACCGTTCCGGCTTGCCAAGCTCTTAAGTTAACGTGCCGTAAAAACGGAACTTCGCTAAATTAATTATTAAAATGCTTGCGGTAGTGTGGTGGCAGAAAGAGGGGGACTACCATGCGAACCAACAGCCAGAAGGGCTTCACACTTGTCGAACTGATGGTGGTCGTGACGATCATCGGCATTCTCGCCGCCGTAGGAATTCCGCGGGTGTTCTCGTACATCCGCACCAGTTCTACAGCCGAAGTGGCGCAGGACGCCGGCGGTATCGCCAGCGGGATTTCCGGTTACGCCCAGACGCGGTTGCAGACCGCTGCTGCGACTCAAACCGCAGTCACCGGCAAGACCGCAACGCCGGACCTCAGCACCGCTACCGAAATCTCCACCATCATTCCGCAGATCCAGCTGCCGAAGGGCGCAAAGTTCGACTATGCCATCAGCGCCATTGTCGCCACGGCTGGCCCGGAAACAGGTGACGTTGTCTACTGCATCACCGCCACCGGTCGTTCAAACGCAGCGGTCGCTGGAGGCAAGGTCCTGTATTCCAGTGCTGCCACGACAGCCGCCGGCTGGGATGGTCGGGTCAATCGTACGGCTTATGTGAATGGCTTGACGGATCTGACCGGTGCCACAGCAGGCGGTTACTGTTCCGCCACTGGCGCCGCCCAGGCCACCTTCACATAGCGCGGGTAGCGATATGCGCGCTGAGTTTGCCTTCGCATGGAGCAAGCTCTACATGGCGGTGATGGAGCTGGCGACAAGTCAGGCGCCATTGCCGGAGAGGGTGACACAAGCTTTTCACAGGCATCTGGGTTCTCTGAACAGCCAGAATTTTCCCGCGGAAGGTTTTGCGCGCCTCAATTTCATCCGCGGGAAGCTGTCAAAGAATCCAGACCCGGTTGAAGAGGATGTCACGCTCGACATCGCGCCGATGACGACAGGTGAGGCCGCCGCGGTGGCAGAGGAAATCGTCAGTCTTTACGACGAGATCACCAAAGCGACGGCACAGGGCGGATTACACGCAGCCTGAGGATATCAGGCGCCACGCGTGAGCGGCGGCACGGGCGCGCTGGGTGTCTCGAACTGAATGGTGATCGAGGGGGGAGCGTGATCTTGCTGCCCCATGGGCATGCCGGCATGGACCCAGGTGGCACTCGCTATGACAATCAGCTCCAGACTGATTACCGTTAGCACAGCGCGAATAGAGATCTTTTGGGTCATAAATCTGGAAACCTGATTCACCATCAAAAGCCTTTGAACAAAGGCTGATTCTTGCGCTCCCGCTTCGCATTGAGGGGGCGCTGGCCGCTACATACGGTAAACGCTTGAATTTCCCTAGTTTTTTCTACGAACATGGTTTCTGGCGGGAACTGCCATGCCGTTGACGCCGAGCCTATACGAAGTTGGCCCTGACCGTCGTCTTGTTGATATCCGGCAGCTTGGCGCATCCGGCGGCGGCGGACACCTGAACGAGTTCCTGCTGCAGAAGCTCGATCAAGCGCTGTGCGCCGGCGGGCCCAAACGCCCCAAGGCCCCACCGCGCCGCCCGTCCCAGGCAAACGCCGTTGGCGCCCAGAGCGAGCGCCTTGAAAATGTCGGCGCCGCGACGGATGCCGCTATCAAACAGGATGGGAATTCGGCCGTTCACGGCCGCCGCGATCTCCGGCATGATCTCCAGCGTCGACGGACCATAGTCCATCGAGCGCCCGCCGTGATTGGATACGATGATCGCATCCGCGCCGTGCGCGATCGCCAGCCTGGCGTCTTCCGGATCCTGAATTCCCTTGAGCAGCAGCGGACCCTTCACCATCTTCCGCACAGCATCGATATACTGCCACGTGTACCACAGGCGCCCGGGATTGACCCGGTACCGTGCCGCACCGGTGAGCGTTGCTGCGCCACTCCCGGCGCTGACGCCGCCCGTGCGAACGCGCCCGCCCAAATTGCGGTTCTGCAGCGAACGTTCGTAATAGGCCGCTTGCTGATCGACGGTGACGACAATGCCGTTGCAGCCGGCATTCTGGCAGGCGTCCATCCATTGCTGGGTGGCGGCCAGATTCTGTTGCGGGTAGAACTGCCCCCACAGCGTGCCGCCCGGCGCGGAAGGCGCGACCTTGGCCACCGGCGTGCTCGTATTGGCGCTCAGAATCATGGGCGTGTTCGAGGCCGCGGTCGCCGCGTTGAACATTCCGATCTCTCCCTCCGGATGCACAGGCACCATCGCCGCTGTCGGCGCGATCAGAATCGGGAATTTCATCTTCACGCCGAGCAATTCGGATGAAAGATCGACCTGCGAAGCGGGGATGGCGGCGCGTACCGGCGCAATATCGACCCAGTCGAACGCCTGGCGATTGCGCTGAACGGTGAACTCCGACCCGTCGCCATGCGCCGTGTAATCATATACCGGCAAGCTCACATTGCCGCGGAAGACGGGCTCGAAGTCGAAGGCGGTCTGAATTTCGGCCAGACTCAACGCGCGGCGATGCTCGCCAAAGGGGCTTGGATCGATCTGGGCGACAGCCGCCCCAATGGGCGAGGCCGCCACAAGCCCCGCCACGCGGGCCAGCGCCGTTCGCCGGGACGGATTTACAAGCCAGGATTTCTCGATATCAGGCACGGATATTCCTCGGCGGGAGAAGTGGCGCGTGAACACGCAACACGCTGGAGTCGACCGCCGCCAGCGAGGGGCGGCCACACATGCACATATATCTCCCAAGTTCGGTCTGCAGCTTTTCGACGACGCCCTGCACGCCGTCGGCGCCATAAGCGGCCAGGCCCCACATCACGGGCCGGCCAATCAGCACCCCCTTCGCACCAAAACCCAGGGCCTTGAGAATGTCCGTGCCGCGGCGGAAACTGCCGTCGACGAGTACTGGTATCTGATTGCCAACGGCTTGAACGACCGGCGCGACAAGGAGCAGCGTGCCCGGAAGCGACGCCGTTTCTCCGCCGCGATAGTTCGACACCACCACACCCTTGGCGCCGCGGGCGACGGCTTCCTTCGCATCCTCGGCGCGCGTGATGCCTTTTACAATCACGGGCAGGGCCGTACCCTTGACGACGGCGTCCACCGCGGCCCAATCGATCCGCGCCGAGGCCGGCGTCGCGGGCCCACTGGCGGACGCGCCAGCATTTACCGTCACGATCACCGCCTTGGCCCTGGCCGTACTGGCCTCAGCGAGCACATCCTTCACTTTGGGACTGTTCGCGTAGACCTGCAGCCACAATGGCGTCGTGGCGGCCTGGGCGATCGTCGCCAAGGGCAGGCTGGCGTCGCTGCTGACGACCATCGCGGCCTTTGCTGCGGAGGCCCCACGCGCCATGGCGACCTCACCATCGGCGTGGAAGCGTCTTTGATCGGCAATCGGACCGACGATGATCGGCGTGAAGTGCTGGTCGCCAAAAAGCGTGCTCGTCAGGTCCAGATCCTGCGTCGGGATATTCACCCGTGGACGCAGCGTGATGCGATCGGTGACGGTGCGGTCGCTGCCCAAGATCGGGGCGACTCTCGCCGGTCCCAGGACGAGACGCGCCTGAGGTTCGTAGGAGGGCACATTCACGAGGTCTGCTTGTGGCGCCAAGGCCGGGGGCGGGTTCCGCTCGCGAACCGGCATCGCGGTCGCAGGTGATGTCGCGCCCACCATGCTGGCGGCGACGGTCGTCCCCACCCCTGCGATGGCTTGGCGGCGCGACGTCCCGCCGGCAGGAAAGCTGGTTTTTTGGGCCACAATCGTCTCGTCCGCTGGCTTTGTCGTCGAAGTCCCGTTTTTCCGGTGCGGGCCCCTGCAAGTCAAGTTTGCGGTGCAGCAAGCTTACAAGTACCCGTGTTGCGGGCTTGACCCAGCCGTTGCGCCAACAGGGTCAGACGGCTTTTGCACGCGGTTGGATCACATCGCGCGATGGGATGCCTGGGCTGATGGGGCGGTTGCCGGGCTCTCAGAATAGCGGTGAGATTTCGTGGTGCTCGCA
>JBBSKJ010000116.1:0-7357 GCA_038256475.1 Micropepsales bacterium
ATGGGCGGCCTTGAGCCGCCCATCCAGTAGCGCACTAGCACGCCTTTGAAGGATGGAGGCCGGCTCGTGAAGTTTACCCTCCGACCGCGCCTCGCGCGGTTCGGGGGGCCCGGCCATGGCGAGCTTCTACTCGGGTCCGGTCTTGCGGCCGAAGATAAACGCCAGAATCACGCCAAGAACACCGGTCGCGGCCCAGCCGGGCAAAGCGAGAAACGAATAGACGCCTTGCGCCATGGCCGGCTGGTTGTTCTGCACCCAGCTCTTGAAGCCGTCGAGATGCGGCTGATCAAATAGGCCCCAGATGGTGCCCAGGCTGCGCACCGCCAGCTCACCGCCACGTTCCAGGCTGGTAATGGCGTCCGCGCCCAGCAGCATCAGGGCGGTGACGATCAGGATCAGGCTGACAAGACGCATGAAAACTGCCATGGCGCAGGAATATCGCGCGCGTCCAACCCGCACAAGAATGGCGGCTCGGTGTGGTTAAGTTCCGTTCGCACCCGCAAAAATCTGCTGGTTGACCTTCCTCGCAGCCCAGCGCAATTTCGCGCCGGGGGACGCCAATGCCAGATCAATTGACTTCGCTTTATCCGACCACGCTCCTGCGCCGGCATCTGCCGAACATGGACGAGGTCAACCGCCAGCTTGCCGGCATCATCGCCGAACTGGCCGCCACCGGCCCCAACATGGTCGCCGGCACCTCGAATGTCGGGGGCTTTCAGACCCGCGAAGACCTGCTGGCGGAGAACAACCGCTTTGCCCAGCACCCGGCCATGGTGACGCTGCGCAGCCATTTCATCCGCGCCATCCAGGATTACGCCAAGCTCTTGTTCGAGCAGGAGTGCATGCGCAATCCCACCAATGTCGATTTCATGCTGTGGGGCTGGGGCGTGTCGCTGAAGGCCGGACACAGTCAGGAGCTGCATGTCCATCCCACCGCCCACATCAGCGGCGTCTATTACGTCGCCGTACCCCCGGGCGCGAAGGGCGAAACCAGCACCAACGGCAAGATTCGTTTTTACGACCCGCGCCCGCGCGCCAACATGAACCAGCTTTTCACCCAGATCACGCGCCATTCCGAAATACCGGCGGAAGGCGATCTGCTGCTGTTCCCCAGCTGGCTGGAGCATTCGGTGGCGGCGTTTGAAGGCGAAGGCGAGCGCATCTGCATCGCCTTCAATGTCAGGCTGAACATGTCATAAGACATGAATCTGAGATGACGGCAGACGGCGAGCTCCGCAGATTTGGTTATTTCGTTCCAAAGCCGGACGGAAAACTGGACGTAGTAATGTTACCTCGCCCTATGAATGAAGCAGTCATCGCTGAGTTCGATACTATCGTTGAGGTAGCAACCGCACTGAGACCAATAATGGTTGCTGCACATATTGTGCTTCGCAACCTCAATGAACTTCAGAAGTTCGCTAGAGAACATCAGAAAGCATCATCGATAACGCAGCTGAAGTTCGACGTTGGCTGGGCGATACAATTCAAGATCGATGCGTGTCGGCACATGTTAAATATTTTGTCGTCATTCAGAGCATTTTTAGATCATTGCGATTCTTACTTGTGCGAGAACTACGGCAAAAATTCTAAAGAGCGCGTCAGATTTAAAACTGAGACGAGTCGTCAATACGACACCAGTAACGCATATCGATTTTTATCGAAATTGAGAAACTACGCCCAACATAGCTCACTCCCCATCTCTCATGTGAATGTCAGCGTTAAGCTGAATCACCCTGAGAAAAGTTTCGCAACTGAGCTCCAACTTCGTTTGGACCGCGACACTCTTTTAAGCTGGGATAGATGGGGCGCAATCACAGAAGAAGTATCCAAGATGGATAAAAGCATCGAAATACTTCCGATCTTTGAAGAAATGGATAAATCGGTAAATGAGCTTGCTGCGACCATTTTCTCTGAACGCGCCGACGAATTATTGCGCTGCCAAGATTACTTGGAACGAGTGTCGGCAATACTCAAGGCTCCGGAAGGAGCCATTCTCGTAGTTTGGGTGGGTGATCATAAAAGTGACGGCACCCCTCCTGGCCACACAGAGCTGTTTCCAGTTGACGAATTGCGCCTCATAAATGAAGCAATGGGATCTGTACTCCAGGTATGAAAAAGCCGCCCGGTTTCCCGGGCGGCTGATTCATTTCGCAAAGACCGCGGGCTTTAGGCCTGCGGCGCGTCGGCCTTCTTGGTGATCTCTTCGCCGGTGGTCTGATCCACCTGCTTCATCGACAGGCGCACCTTGCCGCGATCGTCAAAGCCCAGGAGCTTGACCTTCACGGCCTGGCCTTCCTTGACCACATCCTTGGGACTGGCGACGCGGCTGGACGCCAGTTCGCTGACATGCACCAGACCGTCCTTGGGTCCGAAGAAGTTCACGAAGGCGCCGAAGTCCATCACCTTGACGATCTTGCCGTCATAGATCTGGCCGATTTCCGGTTCCGCCGTCAGGCCGCGAATCCACTTGATCGCCGCCTTGATCGCTTCATGGTCGCTGGAAGCGACCTTCACGGTGCCGTCATCCTCGACATTGATCTTGGCGCCGGTCTTTTCCACGATCTCGCGGATCACCTTGCCGCCGGTGCCGATCACGTCGCGGATCTTGTCGGTCGGGATCTTGATCTGCTCGATGCGCGGGGCATGTTCGCCCAGCTCGGCGCGGGCGCCGGTCAGGGCCTTGTTCATCTCGCCCAGGATATGCAGACGGCCGCCCTGGGCCTGTGCCAGCGCGACCTTCATGATCTCCTCGGTGATGCCGGCAATCTTGATGTCCATCTGAAGGCTGGTGATACCTTCTTCGGTGCCCGCCACCTTGAAGTCCATGTCGCCCAGGTGATCTTCGTCACCCAGAATATCCGACAGAACCGCGTAGCGGTCGCCTTCAAGGATAAGTCCCATCGCGATACCCGCCGTCGGACGCTTCAGCGGAACGCCGGCATCCATCAGCGCCAGCGAGGTGCCGCACACCGAAGCCATCGAGGAGGAGCCGTTGGATTCCGTAATCTCGGAAACCACGCGGATCGTGTAGGGGAACTCGTCCTTCTTGGGCAGCATGGGATGGATGGCGCGCCAGGCCAGCTTGCCATGGCCGATTTCGCGGCGCCCGGGAGCGCCCATGCGGCCGGTTTCGCCGACACTGTAGGGAGGGAAATTGTAGTGCAGCATGAAGGTCTGCTTGCCGGTGCCTTCCAGGCTGTCGACAAACTGCTCATCCTCGGCAGTGCCCAGGGTGCAAACCACCAGAGCCTGGGTTTCGCCGCGGGTGAACAGCGCCGAACCATGGGTGCGCGGCAGGATGCCGACTTCCGCCACGATGGGGCGAACCGTGGTGAAGTCGCGGCCGTCAACGCGCTTCTTGGTGTCCAGCAACGCGTTGCGCATCACATCGGCTTCGATGTCATGCAGCAGGCCGGAATAGACATTGGCCGCAACCTTGCCTTCGCCTTCGCCGACGAAATCAGCGGCGAACTTCTTCTTCACGGCACCCAGTGCATCGCGGCGCTCGAACTTGATGGGAAGCTGGAACGCCTTGGCGAGTTCGCCTGATGTCGCCGCCTTCAGCTTGGCGCGCATCGGGGCATGGATGTCCTCCGGCACGGTGCGCGGCGCCTTGGCCGCCTTTTCCGCCAGGCGGATGATGGCCTTGATGGCGTGCTGCATTTCGCGGTGGCCGAACATCACGGCGCCCAGCATGACGTCTTCGCTGAGTTCCTGGGCTTCGGATTCCACCATCATCACCGCATCGCGGGTGCCGGCGACAACCAGTTCCAGCTTGGAATTGGCCATCTCGTCGATCGGCGGGTTCAGCTTGTACTCGCCGTCGGTATAACCGACGCGGGCGGCGCCGATCGGGCCCTTGAAGGGCAGGCCCGAAATGGTCAGTGCGGCGCTCACCGCGATCATGGCGATGATATCGGGATCGTTTTCCAGATCGTGGCTCAGGACCTGCGCCACCACCAGAGTTTCGTTGCGATAGCCGTCGGCGAACAGCGGACGGATGGGACGATCGATCAGGCGCGAAATCAGCGTCTCGCGCTCGGTCAGGCCGCGCTCGCGCTTGAAATAGCCGCCCGGAATCTTGCCGGCCGCGTAATAGCGTTCCTGGTAATTCACGGTGAGCGGGAAGAAATCCACGCCCTCTTTGGGGTTCGCCGCGCCGACCACGGTGGCCAGCACGACGGTTTCGCCATAGGTGGCCAGCACGGAGCCGTCCGCCTGGCGGGCAATCTTGCCGGTTTCAAGGGTCAGCTCGCGGCCGCCCCACTCGAAAGTTTCTTTCACGATATTGAACATTGGTTTTCGTCTTTCGTCATGCGCGTGCGCCATATTGCGCCCGAGCCGTCCTCTTTTGGTCGCGCCACGATACCCTTTAGGTTCGTGGTCGCTCCCGGTGATCCCCCATGGGACCCGCCTTTGCGGGAGCTCATCCCCCGCAAAAGCAAAAGCACGGCCTCACGCTTTTGCGTAAGACCGTGCTTGTTCTGGTTGCCGCGAACTCAGCGGCGCAGGCCCAGCTTGGCGATGATGCCTTCGTAGCGCTTCACATCGCGGGACTTCACATAGTCCAGCAGGTTGCGGCGCAACGACACCATCTTGATCATGCCGCGGCGGGAATGATTGTCCTTGGCGTGGGTCTTGAAATGTTCGGTGAGGTTGGTGATGCGCTCCGAAAGGATCGCGATCTGCACTTCCGGCGAGCCGGTATCGTTCTTGCCCGTCGCATGTTCGGCGACGACTTCTTTTTTGCGTTCAGGGGTAATCATGGTTTTCTTTTTCCGGACATCAGACGCTTGAAAAATTGAAGACGCGAAACGGACGAAGCTCACCTTCGGCGATTTCGGCCAATGCTACGGGCGAACCGTCTTCTTCCTTGAGAAAGACCGTAAGACCGGAGAGTTCGCCGTCACCAAAACCGTCCTTCATCTTGGCGAAGAGTCCGCTGCGGATGAGGATGGGGTTGCCGGATCGGATGCGAACCGTATCGGGACCACTGACGGCCAGTGCCGGGATGCCGTCCAGCGCGGTCGAAAGGGGCCTCAAATACCCAAAAGCGGCGGGACTATGCATAAAAGGGGTCAGGGTATCCAGCCCAACCGCGTCTTTTTCGTCCCAACCGCCCAGCCGGGTCCGGCGCAGGGCGCTGACATGGGCAAAAGTCCCCAGAGCCAGGGCGATATCCCGCACCCAGGACCGGACGTAAGTGCCTTTGCCACAACGTATTTCGAACTCGCACCGGTCGGTCTGGGCGTCCAAAAGCCGCGCCTCGAACACCTGCACCGTGCGGGGTTCCAGCACCACCTCTTCCCCCTCCCGGGCCAGGTCATAGGCCCGCTCCCCCTGCACCTTGATGGCCGAATAGGCCGGGGGGGTCTGGGTCAGGGGGCCGGTGAAGCGGGGCAGCATGGCTTCGATCTCGGCTTGGGTCGGCCGCTTGTCGGAGGTGCCGGTGACCTTGCCTTCAGCATCGTCGGTGTCGCGGCTTTCACCCCAGCTGGCGGTGAAGCGATAGATTTTCTCCGCGTCCATGGCATAGGGGACGGTCTTGGTCGCCTCCCCCAGCGCAATGGCCAGGATGCCGGTGGCCATGGGATCGAGGGTGCCGGCATGACCGGCCTTCTGGGCATCGAAGATGCGCCGAACCGCGCCGACCGCCTGGGTTGAGGTCATGCCCAACGGTTTGTCCAGGATGACCCATCCATGGACCGGGTTACCCTTCTTCCTGCGCCCCATCTTAGCGCCCCCCTCTGTCACAACTCGGGTCGGCGTTCCGCCGACACCTCGTTGCGACATCTCCCCCCGCCAAAGGCTTTGCCTTGCGGGGGGAGAGAGCCGGTGTTTTCGCTTTCATTCGGGGTCGTTTTCGTCGCGGGATGCCGCGAGGTCTCGCGCGACGCGTTCAGAACGAAGAATGTCCTCGATCTTCTGGGCTTCGGCAAAGCTCTCGTCTTCGACAAAGCGCAGTTCGGGGGTGAATTTCATGGTGATGCGATGGCCCATCTCGCCACGCAAAAACCCTTTATGCCGGTTCAGCGCCGCCACGATCTCCTTGGCATTCTGTCCGCCGAGCGGTTCGCAATAGACCGTGGCATAGCGCATGTCAGGCGACGGCTTGACCTGGGTGATGGTCACCGAGACGCCGTCCAGATCAGGATCACGGATTTCGTTGCGGTTCAGCACTTCGGCCAGGGCATGACGCAGCGCCTCGCCCACCCGCAGCTGGCGCTGCGACGGGCCCATGGGTCCGTCCGCGCGGCCGGTGCGGCGGCTGGAGGAATGATCGGGACGGCCAGGCGGACGACGAGACGACATTTACACTCACTTGTCATTCCCGCGAAAGCGGGAATCCACGGCTAGGACCCGGCTTCTTTCAAAATGGATCCCGGCTCACGCGCTTCGCGCTGGCCGGGATGACAGTTTCTAAAGAGCGCGCTGAATGGTTTCGACATCGAAACATTCGATGACGTCGCCCTTCTGCATGTCCTGATAGCTGGTGAAGGCCATGCCGCATTCCTGGCCGTTCTGCACTTCCTTCACTTCATCCTTGAAGCGCTTGAGGGTGGAGAGCTCGCCTTCATGGATCACGACATTGTCGCGGATCAGGCGGACCTTGGAACCACGGCGCATCACGCCTTCGGTGACCTTGCAGCCCGCCACCTTGCCGACCTTGGAGATGTTGAATACTTCCAGGATCTCGGCTTTGCCCAGGAACTTTTCGCGGGTTTCCGGCGTCAGCATGCCCGACAGCGCCGCCTTCACGTCATCCACCAGGTTGTAGATGATGTTGTAGTAGCGGATTTCCACGCCATCGCGCTTGGCGCGTTCGCGCGCCTGGTTGTTGGCGCGCACGTTAAAGCCGATCACCGCAGCGCCCGAAGCATGGGCCAGGATGACGTCGCTTTCGGTGATCCCGCCGACGCCCGATTGCAGGATCTGGGCGCCCACTTCGTCGGTGCCCAGCTTGGCCAGCGCGCCCTGAATGGCTTCGCTGGAACCCTGCACATCGGTCTTCATCACCAGCGGCAGCAGGCGCTTTTCGCCGGCTTCGCGGGTCTTGAGAAGCTGATCCAGCGTCTGACGTGAGCTGGAAGCCTGGCGCGATTCCCGGCGCTTGCGGCCGCGATATTCCGCCACTTCGCGGGCACGGGCTTCGTTTTCCACCACCACCATTTCGTCGCCGGCTTCCGGCGCCGCCGAAAGACCCAGCACTTCGATGGGGGTGGAGGGACCGGCGGACTGCACGGTCTCTCCGCGTTCATTGACGAGCAGACGCACGCGGCCCCACTCGGCGCCGGCGACCACGATGTCGCCAACCTTCAGGGTGCCGCGCTGAACCAGAACGGTTGCGACCGGGCCG
>JBBSKJ010000117.1:0-7206 GCA_038256475.1 Micropepsales bacterium
GCAGCGCTTCGACGATAAACATCCATTGCCAGCCGGTCAGGCCCCACACACCGTTCATCGCCAGCAGCGGCACGGACAGCATGCCGGCCACCGCATTGCCCATCGGTGCGGCAAAGAAAAAGATCGCAGTGGCGCGGGCCCGGTAGCCCGGCGGAAACCAGTAGGTGATGTAGAGCACCAGCCCGGGCACGAAACCGGCTTCCGCCGCGCCCAGCAGAAAGCGCACGATCATAAAACTGGTCGGTCCGGTCACCAATGCCATGGCGCCGGAAATGATTCCCCAGGTGATCATGATGCGGGCAATCCAGCGCCGCGCGCCCACCCGTTCCAGGATCAGGTTGCTCGGGACCTCGAAGGCGAAATAGGCGAGAAAGAAAACTCCCGCGCCCCAGGCATAGGCCGTGGTCGACAGGCCCAGGTCGGCATTCATGGTCAGCGCCGCGAAGCTGACATTGACCCGGTCCAGCTGGTTGATCAGGAACATCAGGGCCATCAGCGGCGGCAGCCGCCACATGACCTTGCGCATGGTGCGCCGTTCCAGCTCGCTGATGGCGGGGGCGCTCAGGATTTTGGCTTTTCGTACAGCCGCGCCACGGCGGCGCCATCCACCATTTCATTGTCGGCGGCGAAGGCGTGATAACGCTCCACCGCGCGGGCGAGCAGCGGTAGCTCCAGCTTGTGCGCCTTTACAAAGGCCATGACGTTCTTGAGGTCCTTGTCCAGCTGGCGGGCATAGCTGCGCGGCGGCAGGTAATCGCGCGCCTGTTGCTGGGGATAGATGCGCCGCAGCACCGTGCTGTCGGCCATGCCGCCGGCCAATGCGCCGGGAAGACGTGCCGCGTCGATGCCGGCGGCTTCCGCCAGTGCCAGGGTTTCGCCCATCAATACATAGCCGACGCCGACGATCGCCTGGTTGATGATCTTGGCGGTCTGCCCCGCGCTCAAGGCGCCGATATGGGTAAGGTTGGTGGCCAGATCGTTCAGCACGGTCGTGGCCCGTGCCACGTCTTCATCGGCGCCGCCCATCATGATGGTAAGCGCACCGTCCCCCGCCGCTACGGGCCCGCCCGAGATAGGCGCATCGACCCAGGCCATGCCGGTCTCGCGCTTCAGGCGTTCGGCAAGCGCCAGTGTGGTGTCGGGATTGATGGTGGAGGTGTCTATAAGAAGTGTCGCGCCCGATGCGGCGCGCGCCATGCCATGCGGGCCGAAGCAGCATTGCTCCACCGCATCGCCATGCAGCACACAGAAGATCACGATATCGCTGGCGGCGCGCACCGCGGCGGGGCTATCCAGCACGGTAGCGCCCGGCACTTCGGCATAGCGCTCGGGCTCCAGGTTCCACACCGACACGCTCCAGCCCTGCGCCATCAAACGGCGAATCATCGGCGCGCCCATGATGCCGATGCCGACAAAGCCGATCCTGGGCTTGATGCTCATGGCGTGTCAGCCAGGCGATAGATGCGCCTGGCATTGCCCGCGAACAATTTCGTCTGCACCTCTGTCCCCATTGTTTTTGCTGCTTCCGCGAAACCGGCAAAGATGGTCGCCATTCTGCCGGTCAGCCCGTCCACCGGGAAATTGCTGGCGAACATGCAGCGATCCTCCCCGAAGATTCTGATCGTGTCCAGAATGACCTGGCGGTTGCGGGTCAGCGACCAGGGGATGTCCGGTTCACCCAGCCCGGAAATCTTGACCGTGACATTGGGCGCGGCGGCGAAACCTTCCACCGCCCGCCGCCAGCCCGCCAGTTCGTCTTCGCTGCGATTTCGCGGCAGGCCGGTATGGTTGAGGATAATCGGAATGCGCGGGAAGTCGGCGGCCAGCCGCGCCCCTTCCTCCAGATGCCACCAGGGTGTCTGCAGGTCGAAGGAGAGATTGTATTTTTCCAGCAGGGCATAGTTGCGCCGCCAGGTGGGGTCGTCCATCGATCCGGGTAGGCCCGTGACGATCTTGTCCGGCGATGGCGTCGCCGCCGGCTTGTGCCGGATGCCCCGCACCAGCGGATACTGCGCCTGCTGCGCCAGCACATCGGCGGCGTCGGAGCGGTGCAGCGTGACATGGCACACCATGGCGCTGGGCAGACCCGACTGTTTCGCCACCTCGTGTACCCAGCGGGTTTCGCCCACCGGATCGGCACGATCCCATTCGGTTTCGACAAAGACCGAGCCCACCAGATTCATGCCGCCGGCATCGCGGCGGTAGTCGGCCGGCATGTAATTTTTGCGAATGGCGCTGTAATCGCCATAGCGGAAGGGGATGGGCGGCTGGTCGCGCAGCCAGGGCAGGTAATTCTTGTCGAGGTCCCAGAAATGCTGGTGCGGATCGATGACAGGGACAGTTGGCAAGGTCATGGCGCTCTTCTTTATTATATGTGGCGCAAAAAGGCAGGGCATTTGACCACCCGGAACGGCTCCGTCAAAGTGGAAACAGGTCGGGGAAATTCAGGATTATGGGGATGTCGGATACAGCCGGGGACGGAGCGGCTGCGCAGTATGGCGGGCGGTGCAATGAGCCGTAACGCCAAATCCGCGCTGGATACCCCGGCGCTGCTGGTCGATCTGGATGTCATGGAAGCCAATATCGCTCATATCGCGGGCGCGTGTCGCACCGCCGGGGTGAACTGGCGGCCACATGTCAAAAGCCACAAGACGGTCGAGATCGCCCGAAAACAGATTGCGGCCGGCGCCATTGGTGTCACCTGCGCCAAGCTGGGCGAGGCGGAAGTGCTGGCAGCGGCCGGCATCACCGATATCCTGATTGCCAACCAGATCGTTGGCGACACGAAAATCCGTCGGCTCATGGCGCTTCCCGAAAAGGCCGATGTTATTGTCTCGGTGGACTCCCGTGAGAATGTTGCCGCGCTGGCGGATGCCGCGAAGGCGGCGGGCCGCAAACTCCGCCTGGTGATCGAGGTCAATACCGGCATGAACCGCGCCGGGGTCGAACCGGGCGCACCAGCGGTGGCGCTGGCGGACGTCATTGCTCAGCATCCGTCTTTGCGTCTGGTGGGTGTGATGGGCTGGGAAGCGCATGTCACCGCCATTCAAGATCCCACCATAAAGGCCGAAGCCGTTGCCGCCGCCATCGCGCTTCTGACCGATAGCGCCGATGCCTGCCGCAAGGCCGGACATGACATGTCCATCGTCAGCTGCGGCGGTACCGGCACACTTCGTTATTGCGTCAGCCAGCCGGGCGTCAGCGAAGTGCAGGTGGGTGGCGCCATCTTCAATGACGAGCATTACCGCACCCACTATGGCATCGATCTGCCCTGCGCCCTGACGGTGCTGGCCACCGTCATCAGCCGGCCCAATCCCACCCGTGTGATCCTGGATGTGGGCCGCAAGGCGATGAGCACAGATATGGCCTTGCCGCGGCCCATCGGCTTGCCGGATATCGCATCGGTGAAATTGTCGGCCGAGCACGCCCAGATTGAACTGGGCGCGCCCAGCGACACGCCACGCGTCGGCGACAAGATCGAACTGGTGGTGGGATACAGTGACACCACCATCCATCTGCATGAAGAGATCGTTGCCTTGCGCGGCGACGTGGTGGAAGCGGTGTGGAAGGTTGCCGGACGCGGCAAGATCAAATGAGTGTCGGCCCCGCCCTTGCCATGCCGGGCGAGGAGAATGATTTTCACGATGCGTTTGTTCAAAAAGTTCTGGCATCGCACCTGCGCGTGGTGGGGCGTCCGCTGCTGGCCGGATGGAACGGGCGCAATGTCTGGTCGGGCGATTTCGCCCTGCTGACCCATCGCGGCGATCGGCGGGCGATGCTGAATTACGGCAACACGTTCGCGCTGGGCCTTTGGGCGTGTGACTGGCAGCAGTTCACCGCCACGCCGTCTTCCGCCACCGCGCCCGATGATGACCGCGCTTCGCGCGAAGCGATGATGCAGCAGGTTGTGCGGGAGGGCTTCGTGTCCGGATATGAGGGGCGCCGCGTCAGCCGCACCGGCCGCCCATTCCTGATCCAGGACGTCACGATCTGGCGCCTGCTGGAAGAAAACGGGGAAAGTTTCGGCGTGGCGGCGTTTTTTCGCCAGTACAAGCACCTCTGAGCGCAGTTTTGCTTTGCAGCAAGGCGGGGCTGTGCCGCAGCATCGCCAGCAAACAATAGGGGGAACGATCATGATCAAACGCAGGCATTTCCTGGCGGCTGCCGCCGCAGCGCCCGCCGCCGCATTGCCCGCCATGGCGCAGCCGGCGCGTCCGGCCTGCCTGCCGGGCTGGTCCACCATCCCAACGCGCAACGCCGGCAAGATCGAGATTGCCTACAAGACCAAGCATGGCCAGCCCAACGGCTTGGCCCTGGCCAGCACGCCCGGCCAGATGTGGGTGCTGGACCAGGGGGCCGGTCACTGGGTCACGCTGATCAATATCGCCGATGGTTCCACGGTGCGGGAATTTCAGGCCGATGTGGTCGGTCCCAGCGGGTTGGTGCAGGACGGCGACACGATGTGGATCGCCTCGACCCACAATTCCATCATCGTCCATTGCGACCTGAACGGCAAAACCATCGCCAAATATGTGACACCGGGCGCCGGCCGCATTTATGAGCGCGAAGACGATGTGCCGGGACGCAGCAGCCCGCTCAAGCCGGCCTGGCCGGATATGCCGCGCGGCATCGGCCCGGCGATGACGAACAATGTCGGCAACAATACCGGCGCTGGGTTGCCGCCCGGTCAATTGCCACTGACCGCGCAGGAAGGCTCGGGCGGCACCGGCGCCCATGCCGTGATCCTGGACGGCGATTATCTGATCATCGCGGTTCCGCCGGCGCGCCAGATTTTCACCATCAACAAGAAGACCTGGAAGGTGAAGGCCACCTGGCCGGTGCCGGGCAACCGCACCCATGGCATGAGCTGGGGCAAGACGCGCGGCGAAATCTGGTCGGCGGATTCCAACCTCAATGCCTTCTTCCGCCACGACGCGGCGACCGGCAACATCACCGAACGGGTGCAACTGCCCAGCGACTCGCCGGTGATCCACTGCGCCGAGATGGTCGGCGACGACATGTATTTTTGCGACGATATGGGCTGGATCGCCCGCTTCCGCATCTAGCGCGCGAAATTAGCGAGGAAGTGCGAAGGCGACGTAAGCGTTGCCCTGCACCGCCTTCTTGTCGCGCGCATTGCTCGCATGGATCAGCACGAACTGCCGCCCGTCCGCGATATAGGTGATGGGCGTGGCGGTGCCGGCGTAAGGAAGCGTGGCCTGCCACAGCAGCGCGCCATTGCTGGCGTCAAAGGCGCGCAGCTTCTTGTCATACACGGTGGCGCCGATGAACAGCAGGCCGCTTTGCGTCAGGATCGGGCCGCCATAATTCTCCGAGCCGGTATTGGAAAGGCCTTTGGCCGCCAGTTCGGGATACTCGCCCAGCGGTATCTTCCAGAGATATTGTCCGGTGTTGAGATCGATGGCGTTCAGGGTGCCCCAGGGCGGCGCTACAGCCGGATAGCCTTCGGGATCAAGGAACTTGCGATAGCCGGTGAATTTGTATTTGGCGGGCGCGGTCCCGGCGATTTCCTTTGGTGGCTCGGTGGCATCCTTGCCGGTGACCAGGAAACCCATCAGCGCCTTCAGTGTCTCGCCCTGAAGATTGGCA
Organism: Micropepsales bacterium; assembly: GCA_038256475.1. GTDB lineage: Bacteria > Pseudomonadota > Alphaproteobacteria > Micropepsales > Micropepsaceae > Rhizomicrobium. The sequence continues at coordinate 5,611 of JBBSKJ010000117.1, forward strand.
AAGCCGGGCATGCGGCCGCGCCCGGTATGAATGACATCGGTGATCTGCTGCGGAGACAGCCTTTTGCCGATATCAGTCAATGCCGGGAAGGCAGGCGGCGAACCGCTGCGGTCCTGGCCATGACAGACCGCGCAATTGGCTTGGTAGGCCTGTGCGCCTACGCCGCCGGCGAGCGCGGCGTCCGCCAACCCACCGGTCCAGGCGATATCATTGGCATTGATAAAGACGATACCGCGTTTGGGATCGGCAGCCGCGCCGCCCCATTCGGCGCCGCCGTCAAAACCGGGAAAAGCGATGGTCTGCTGGCCAAGCCGCATCGGCGCGAAAGGTCCATCGTTATGAAACGTCTTGAACTGCGACAGCGCCCAGGCATGGGCCTGAGGCGTGCGCCGGGTCAACATCTCCTCGGTCAGTTGCTGGCGCGCGAAAGGCGCGGGAATCCGGGACGCGGGCTGGGTGGGGGACGCCGTTTCGCCCGGCACGGTCGAAGGCGGCGCCGGCATCTCCTGAATCGGAAACAGCGGCTTGCCAGTGATGCGGTCCAGCACGAACAGAAAGCCCTGTTTGGTCGGCTGCGCCACCGCATCCACCATCCGCCCCTGGTGACGCAGGGTGATCAGCACCGGCGGGGCGGGAAAATCGCGGTCGAAAATGTCGTGATGCACGCCCTGGAAGTGCCACAGCCGCTTTCCGCTGCCGGCATCCAGCGCCAGCAGGCTGTTGGCATAAAGATTGTTGCCCTTGCGATCCGCGCCATAAAAATCATCCACCGCCGATCCGGTGGGCGCGAAGACGATGCCGCGCTTGTGGTCCACCACCATGCCGGCCCAGGCATTGGCTCCGCCCGCGCTTTTCCACGCTTCGGGCGGCCAGCTTTCATGTCCGGCGTCGCCAGGGCGCGGAATGGTGCGGAAAGCCCAGCGCAATTTTCCGGTGCGCACGTCAAAGGCGCGAATGTCGCCCGGCGCGGCGGGTGCGGATTCGGCGGTGCGGAATCCGGTGATCAGCATGTCTTTGTAGATCACGCCAGGCGTGGTGAGCGAGACGTAAAGCCCGGCGCTGTCGCGGCTGAGATTCTGACGCAGATCGATGCGGCCCTTGTCGCCAAAACTCTCCAGCGGCTTGCCGGTGGCCGGATCCAGCGCATAGAGAAAATGCATCACCGAGGCGAACAGGCGCTTCTCGATGCCTGCGCTCCACCAGGTCAGGCCGCGCTGGGCGCCGCGGCCCGCCACGCCGGAATCGAACTCCCAGATCTGTTTTCCGGTGGCGCCGTCCAGAGCAATGACTTTCAGCGATGGCGTATAGGCGTACACCACCCCATCAATCGCCAGGGGATGGGTCTGCGGATCGCCGCCCGCTTCCATCGCATGCGTCCAGGCGGGCGCCAGCCGGCTCACATTGCCCTTGGTGATCTGGGTCAGGCTGGAATAGCGATTGCCGTCGGACGTGCCGCCATATATCCCCCAGTCGCTGCCGGCGGCGATGGCGCAGGTTGCGGCGGCAGCAAAAGCAAGGACGAAGAAGGGCAGGGCGCGGCGCGACATGCGTCCGTTATCCCTGAAATTCCGGGCTGACGCAAAATCGCCGAGGCTA
>JBBSKJ010000118.1:0-7199 GCA_038256475.1 Micropepsales bacterium
CGCTCGGGCGCGGCGGTGGTGACGGCGCTGCTGATCGCTTTCCTCATCAATCCGATGCTGATCCGCTGGCTGAAAATCAAGCAGGGCAAGGGCCAGCCGATCCGCGCCGACGGTCCCGCCCGCCACATCATTGAAAAGGCCGGCACCCCCACCATGGGCGGTATCCTGATCCTGATCCCCTGGATCGGGGCCACTTTGCTCTGGGCCAACCTGTCCAACCCCTATGTCTGGATCGCGCTTCTGGTGGTCGGCAGCTTCGGCCTGCTGGGCTTCCTGGATGACTATTATAAAGTGACCAAGCGCACCTCGGACGGGCTTTCCAGCAGGTCGCGCATCCTGATCGAATTCGCCGTGGCGGCGCTGGCCACCTGGCTGATCATGCGTATCCAGGCGCCAGACCTGTCGGGCGTGCTGACGGTGCCGTTCCTGAAAACCGTGCTGCTGCCCTTCGGCCTCTTCTTCCTGGTGGTGGGCGGCTTTGTCATTGCCGGCGCCGCCAATGCGGTGAACTTCACCGACGGTCTTGATGGGCTGGCCATCGTGCCGGTGATGATCGCGGCGGCCACCTTCACGCTCATTGTCTATCTGGTCGGCAACGAGGTCTTTGCCGCCTACCTGCAGATTCCCTATGTGCCCTATACCGGCGAGCTGGCGGTGTTCCTGGCGGCGCTGGTCGGCGCAGGACTGGGCTTTCTCTGGTACAACGCGCCGCCTGCCGCGATTTTCATGGGCGATACCGGTTCGCTGCCGCTGGGCGGGGCGCTCGGCGTCGTGGCCGTCGCCGCCAAGCATGAGATCGTGCTGGCGCTGGTGGGCGGGCTGTTCGTGGTCGAGACCGTTTCGGTGATCGTGCAGGTGGTGTCGTTCAAGCTCACCGGCAAGCGCGTCTTCCGCATGGCGCCGATCCATCATCATTACGAGCAGCTTGGCTGGACCGAACCCACCATCGTGATCCGTTTCTGGATCGTGGCGGTGGTGCTGGCCCTGCTGGGCCTCGCAACCCTGAAGCTGCGGTGACGCGATGATCGCCAGCCGGGCCTTTGCCAATCGAACCGTCGCCGTCTTCGGCCTGGCCCGTACCGGGCTGGGCGCGGTGCGTTCGCTGGTGGCTGGCGGCACCCATGTCATCGCCTGGGACGATTCATCGACGGCGCGCGATCTTGGCGGCCAGGAAGGCGCCGAGCTGATGCCCTGGCGCACATGGCCGTGGGAAAAAATCTCCGCCCTGGTTCTGTCGCCGGGCGTGCCGCTGACCCATCCCAAACCGCATGGCGTGGTCGAACATGCCAATGACGCCAAGGTTCCGGTGATCGGCGATGTCGAGCTGTTCGCCCGCGAAATCCGGCCCGATATGAATGCGCCGGGCAAGGCGCCGGTCATTGCCATTACCGGCACCAACGGCAAATCCACCACCACCGCGCTGGTGGGACACATATTGAAGGCCTGCGGCTTCGACGCTCAGATCGGCGGCAATATCGGCAATTCGGTGCTGGAGCTTTCCCTACCATCCACCAAGACCATCTATGTGCTGGAAATGTCCAGCTTCCAGATCGACCTGGCCCCTGGCCTCAAGCCCGACATGACGCTGCTGTCCAACCTGTCACCCGACCATATCGACCGGCATGGCACGATGGAGCTTTACGCCGCCATCAAGGCGCGCCTTCTCAAGCAGACAGCGCGGGACGGCCAGATGGTGATCGGGGTGGATGACGATCATTCCGCCGCCATCTTCACCCAGCTTTCCGCCGCCGCCAAAAACAAGAATACCGCCCAGGCCCATCCGGTTTCGGTGGGCAAGGTGCTGGGGCGCGGCCTCTTCGTGGTGGACGGGGCGCTGTATGACGCGCTTGGCGGGCAGGCCAACAAGGTGATGGAGATGGCCGATGCCGCCCGTCTGCCCGGCACGCACAATTGGCAGAATGCGGCGCTGGCTTACGGCGCGGTAAGGCCCTTTATCAGCGACACAAGGCAGATCGTCGCTGCCATCGCCAGCTTCCCGGGCCTCGCCCACCGCATGGAAGATGTCGGCCATATCGGCAAGGCGGTTTTCATTAACGACTCCAAGGCCACCAATGCCGACGCCACGGCGCGGGCGCTGGCGGTCTATCCCGACATTTTCTGGATCGCGGGCGGCAAGCCCAAGGATGGCGGCATCGAAAGCCTGTCGTCTTTCTTCCCGCGCGTCCGCAAGGCCTATCTGATCGGCGAGGCCGCGCCGCTGTTTGCCCGCACCCTGGACGGCAAGGCGCAGTATGAAATGTCGGGCACATTGGACAAGGCGGTGGAAGCCGCCGCGCGCGACGCCATCGCCTCGGCCGCGCTGAGCCCCGCAGTGCTGCTGTCGCCGGCCTGTGCCTCCTACGACCAGTTCCAGGATTTCGAGCAGCGCGGCGACGCTTTCCGCGCGGCTGTCGCCAAGCTGCCGCGCGACCTGAAGGCGGCCTCATGATAAACCGCGCCAACAAGTCCGCACTTGCCGACTGGTGGTTCACCATCGACCGCGTCGCGCTGGGCTGCATGCTGCTGCTGGCCGGCATCGGGTTGATGCTGGCCTTCGCCGCCAGCCCGGCCACCACCGGCAGCCCGATGGCGGGCGGTGATTTCCGCTATACCGCGCGGCAGGTGATGTTCGCGGTGTTCGCCATCGCCATCCTGTGCGGCATGTCGCTGCTGTCCCTGCGCCAGATCCGCATCGCCGGCGCGGTGACCTTCGCCGGCGCCCTGATCGGTTCCTTCCTGGTGCTGTTCATCGGCGCTGACCTTTTGGGCGCCAAGCGTGAGCTGGACTTCGGCGCCTTCCATCTCCAGCCGTCGGAATTCCTCAAGCCCGGCTTTGCAATCCTGGCCGCTGCCGTGCTGGCCGATCGCTATCCGCTGGCGATTCCCAAGCCGATGGTCACCTTTCTGCTTCTGCTGCCTGCGCTGCTGATCCTGGTCAATCAGCCCGATGTGGGCCAGACCGCGCTGCTGCTCTGCCTGTGGGGCGGCATGCTGTTCTTCTGGGGCATGTCGTTCGTGTGGGTATCGGCCGGCATCGCCGCCACCGGTATGCTGGGCTTTATCGCCTATCAGGTCTTCCCGCACGTCAATCGCCGGGTGGACCAGTATCTGGGCCATTCCGAGACCGGCTACCAGGCCGGACTGGCGCTGAAAGCCTTCGCGCATGGCGGGCTGAGCGGCGTGGGCCCGGGCGCGGGGACCGTAAAATACCGCATTCCGGACGTGCATTCGGACTTCATCTTTGCGGTGGCGGGCGAGGAATTCGGCTTCCTGCTTTGCGGCCTGATAGCCGCGACCTTCGGCGTCCTGACGGTGCGGTTGCTGCTGCGTTCGGCGGCGGCGCGCGAGCCGTTTGCCCAGCTGGCGGGCGCTGGCCTGGCGCTGGTCACTGCGGTGCAGGCCTTCATCAATATGGGCGTGGCGATATCGCTGTTGCCGGCCAAGGGCATGACGCTGCCCTTTATCTCTTATGGCGGTTCATCGCTGTTCGCGGTGGCGGTCACGATGGGTTTTGCCTTGGCGGTGACCCGCCAGCGGCCCAAGGTCGTCACTCGCGACGATCCCAGCTTCTTCATGGTGCGGGCATGACCCCCGTAAACACCAGAAGCATCGTTCTGTCAGCAGGCGGCACCGGCGGGCATCTGTTTCCCGCCCAGGCCTTGGCGGATGAGCTGATCAAGCGTGGCCGCAAGATCGTGGTTATGACCGACGCCCGTTTCATCCATTACGCCACCCAGTTTCCCGGCGCGCTGATCCAGACCGTGCCGTCCTCGCCCTTCAATGCCGCCACCGCACCGTTCAAGATCGCCGCCGGGCTTGTGACCGCCCTGGCGCGGCTGATGAAGCTCAAGCCCGCCGCGGTGATCGGCTTTGGCGGCTATCCCTCCGTGCCGGTGATGCTGGCGGCGACCTTGCTGCGCCTGCCCACCGCCATCATCGAACAGAATGCCGTGGTCGGCCGCGCCAACCGTCTGGTGATGAACAGGGTCAGGACCGTGGCGGCGGCGTTCCCCATCGCCCGCTTTGCGCCCGCCGATCCCTCCAAGGTGGTGCTGACCGGCAATCCGCTGCGCCCGGAAGTCGAGGCGCTGTGGGGCGCGGCTTATAACGTTCCTGAGTCCAATGGCCCGCTGCGCCTGCTGGTGTTCGGCGGCAGCCAGGGCGCCCGCGCGCTGTCCGAAATCGTGCCGGCCGCGCTGACGCGCCTTCCCCATGACATGAAGATGCGCCTGTCGGTGGTGCAGCAATGCCGTCCCGAAGATATCGAAGAGGTGCGAACCATCTATCGCAATGCCGAAATCCGCGCCCAGCTGGAGCCTTTTTTCAACGACCTGCCCAAGCGCATGGCCGAAACCCATCTGGTGATCGCCCGTTCCGGCGCCGGCACCGTTGCCGAACTGATGGCGATTGGCCGCCCCGCGATCCTGGTGCCGCTGCCCGGCGCGCTGGACGACAACCAGACGCCCAATGCCGACATACTGGCGCGCGCCGAAGCCGGCTGGCGGGTGCGGCAGAGAGATTTAAGCCCGGATTCATTGGCCAAGATGATCATGCAGATTTTCGCCGATCCCATGGCGCTGGCCCGTACCGCTGCCCGCGCCCATGCCCTGGCGACGCCCAAAGCGGCGGAAAAACTGGCCGATGTGGTTGAAGGCCTTGCCGGCGCTTCTTCCAATGAAAGAGAGGCCGCGTAATGGCCACGCCCGTCACCACCCGCGTGCCGCTGGACGTCGGCGCCATCCATTTCATCGGCATTGGCGGCATCGGCATGAGCGGCATTGCCGAAATCATGCACAATCTGGGTCATAAGGTTCAGGGATCGGACGCCGCCGAAAACGCCAACGTCAAGCGCCTGCGCGGCATGGGCATCACCGTCCATGTTGGTCACAATGCCGACAATCTCAAAGACGTCCATGCGGTGGTCTATTCCTCCGCCGTCAAGCCCGGCAATGTCGAGTTCGACGCCGCCCGCGCGCTGAGCCTGCCCCTGGTGCGCCGCGCCGAAATGCTGGCCGAGATCATGCGCCTGCGCTCCTGCATCGCCATTGCCGGCACCAACGGCAAGACCACCACCACGACGCTGGTCGCCTCGCTGCTCGATGCCGGCGGCATGGACCCGACCGTGGTCAATGGCGGCATTATCAACGCCTATGGCACCAACGCGCGCCTGGGTGCGGGCGAATGGGTCGTGGTCGAGGCGGATGAGAGCGACGGCACTTTCCTGCGCCTTCCCGCCACCGTGGCGGTGGTGACCAACGAAGACCCTGATCACCTGGATTTCTACGGCACCTTCGACAATATGCGCGACGCCTTCCAGCGCTTCGTGGAAAACGTGCCCTTCTACGGCTTCGCCGTGCTGTGCATCGACCATCCCGAAGTGCAGGCGATGGTGGGCCGCATCACCGACCGCCGCATGATCACATATGGTTTTTCGCCCCAGGCCGATGCCCGGGCGGTGAATGTCAGCTTCTCGGAAGGCGCCTCGCATTTCGACGTGGTCTTCACCGACCGCCGCAAGAATACCGAGGAACGGCTGGACGGCATGAGCCTGCCCATGCCGGGCGAGCACAATGTCCAGAATGCGCTGGCCGCCATCGTGGTGGCCCGCCAGCTCGGCGTAGCCGATGCCACCATCAAGAAGGGACTGTCCGAATTTCGCGGCGTTCGCCGCCGCTTCACCAAGGTGGGTGAAGTCAACGGCGCTTCGATCATTGACGATTATGCCCACAACCCGTTCAAGATCGCCGCCGCCGTGCGCGCCGCCCGCCAGGCTTACAAGGGCCCGATCGTGGCGGTGGTGCAGCCGCATCGTTACACCCGCCTGCGTGATACCTTCGAGCAATTCGCCACCTGCCTGAATGATGCCGATGTGGCGGTGATCGCGCCGGTTTATGCCGCGGGCGAACAACCGATCGAAGGTTTCAACCGCGACAGCTATGCCGAAGCCCTGCGCGCCCACGGTCACCGCAATGTCATCGTGATCGATGGCGAAGACGATCTTGCCGCCGCCGTCGCCCCCTATGTGAAGCCGGGCGCCGCCATCATCGGCACCGGCGCCGGCTCCATAACCAGCTGGATGTATAACTTGCCGAAAAAGCTGGAGGGTCTGACGTGATGATGGCTCCTCATGGCTCTGGGCCCTGCGACATGCTTCCCCCCGTGCGCGGCTCGATCACGCGCGATGCGCCGTTGAAGGATCTTATCTGGTTTCGCGCCGGCGGTCCTGCCGAAGTGCTGTTCCGTCCCGCCGATGCCGACGACCTCGCCAGCTTCATGGCTGCCAAGCCCGCCGATCTGCGCGTGTCGGTGATCGGCGTAGGCTCCAACCTCTTGGTGCGCGACGGCGGCATTCCCGGCGCGGTGGTGCGCCTGTCGTCGGCCTTCGGCAAAATAGACATTGATGGCCTGCGCCTGCGCGTCGGCGCCGCCGCCCTGGATGGCGCGGTGGCCCGCGCCGCCGCCGACGCCGGCATCGCCGGCCTGGAATTCCTGCGCGGCGTGCCCGGCACCATCGGCGGCGCCCTGAAGATGAATGCCGGCTGCTATGGCCGCGAGATCAGGGACGTCTTTGTCGAAGCCACCGCGATCGACGCAAAAGGCAATAAAATAAGGCTTTCCAGCGCCGACATGGCGTTCGAATACAGGAAGGCCAAGGGCGCTTCCGACGATCTGATTTTCATCGAGGCGGTGTTTGAAGGAACGTCCGACGATCCCGCCGCCATCCGCGCCCGCATGGAAGAGCTGAGCGCCAACCGCGAAGCCGCCCAGCCGATCAAGTCCAAGACTGGCGGCTCCACCTTCAAGAATCCGCCCGGCCACAAGGCCTGGCAGCTGGTGGACGAAGCCGGTTGCCGCGGTCTGAAGCTCGGCGGGGCCCAGGTCAGCGAAAAGCACACCAACTTCCTGATCAACACCGGCGACGCCACCGCGACCGACCTGGAAGCGCTGGGCGAGGAAGTGCGCAAGCGCGTGCTGGAAAAATCCGGCATCACCCTGGAATGGGAAATCAAGCGCGTGGGGGTTACATGACCGCCTTCAAGCGCATCGCGGTTCTGATGGGCGGCCGCTCCGCCGAACGCGAAGTCTCCTTCTCGTCCGGCCGTGGCGTGATGAAGGCGCTGAAAGAAGAAGGTTTCGATCCCATCGAGATCGATCCCGCCGACGATCTGCCATCGCAATTACGCGCCGCCAAACCCGAC
>JBBSKJ010000119.1:0-7163 GCA_038256475.1 Micropepsales bacterium
ATCACGCCGCCGCGCATGTCGGCGGCGCGGGTGCGGGCGCTGGAAGTGGCAGGTGATGGGCTGGCGCGCAGCGTCACGGGATTGGCGGAAGACGCCAATGTGTCGGCCGCCGTGGTGCGCGGGCTGGTCACGGCGGGCGCACTGATCCCCACCGAACTGCCGGAGTTCGCGCCCTTCAAGCAACCGGAAGCCGGATTTGCCGCGCCGAAGCTCAGCGACGATCAGACCGCCGCCGCCAAGGCGCTGCGCGAAGCGGTCACGGACGCGAAATTCTCTGCCCATCTGCTGGACGGCGTCACCGGATCGGGCAAGACCGAAGTCTATTTCGAAGCCATCGCGGCGGCGTTGGAAACCGGCAAGCAGGTGATGATCCTGCTGCCCGAGATCGCGCTGACGGTGCAATTCCTGGAACGCTTCGCGGCGCGCTTCGGGGTGCGGCCCGCCGAATGGCACAGCGATCTTTCCCAGAAAGAACGGCGCCGCACTTACCGCGCTGTGATGAATGGCGAGGCGCGGGTGATCGTGGGCGCGCGCTCATCGCTGTTCCTGCCCTTCCCCGAGCTGGGCCTGATCATCGTCGATGAAGAACATGAACAGGCCTTCAAGCAGCAGGAAGGCGCCATCTATCACGCCCGCGACATGGCGGTGGTGCGGGCGCGGATCGAGAACTGTCCGGTGGTGTTGGCCAGCGCCACGCCGTCGCTGGAAAGCTTCGTCAATGCGAGCCAGGGCCGCTACAGCCATCTGAAACTGCACTCGCGCCACGGCGTGGCGCAGATGCCGGACGTTCGGCTGATCGACTTGCGCCAAGAACGCGACGCGCCCGATGTCGAAAAGAAAGCGCAATGGCTGTCGCCGCCGCTGCGCGCGGCATTGGAAAAGACGCTGGCGGCGGGCGAGCAGGCGATGCTGTTCCTCAACCGCCGCGGCTATGCCCCGCTCACACTGTGCGAGGCCTGCGGCCACAAATTCACCTGCCCGCATTGCTCGGCCTGGCTGGTGGAGCACAAATACAAGCGGCGCCTGTCCTGTCACCAATGCGGCTATCAGCTGCCGATGCCGTCCAGTTGCCCGCAATGCAACGAGACCGGCACGCTGATCGCTTGCGGGCCGGGGGTGGAACGGGTGGCCGAGGAATTCGCGCTGTTCTTTCCCGATGCGCGCTTTGCCATCGCCTCGTCCGACATCCTGCAGGGCCCGGCGGAGACCCAGGCCGCGATCCGCGCCATGGCCAAGCGCGAGATCGATGTGCTGATCGGCACCCAGATCGTCGCCAAGGGCCACCATTTTCCGCAGCTGACTTTGGTCGGGGTGGTGGATGCCGATCTGGGCGGCAGCGACGGCGACCTGCGCGCCCGCGAGCGTACCTTTCAATTGCTGCATCAGGTATCGGGCCGCGCCGGACGCGCGGAAAAGCCGGGACTGGTGCTGCTGCAAACCCGCAATCCTGAAGATGCGGTGATGCAGGCCCTGGCCCGGGGCGACCGCGACGGTTTCTATGAGCAGGAGCGCAGTTCGCGCGAAGCTTATGCCGCGCCCCCCTATGGGCGATTGGCGGCCTTGGTGGTCAGTGGTTATGACGGCGAAGCGGTGCGCGACATTGCCCGCCAGCTGGGCAAGTGCGCGCCCAATGCCAGGGATGTGAAAGTGTGGGGACCGACGCCGGCCTTCTATGCGCTGCTGCGCGGCCAGACCCGTGAGAGGCTGCTGGTGCAGGCGGCCAAAAGCGTGGATGTGCAGGCCTATCTGAAAAGCTGGCTGGCCGGTATAAAAGTGCCGGCCTCCGTGCGCGTCGCGGTGGACGTCGATCCTGTCAGTTTTTTCTAGGGCCCATGGCGAAGAATTCAATCTATTACGTCTTCACCCTGCCGCCGGTCAGCGGCGGTCATTTCGTATCGCTGGAACATATCGCCGCCCTGAACGCGATGGGCTTTAACGCCAGGGTCTATTATGTCGGTGCGCCCGAAGGCTTTGCCAAATTCACCGTGCCCGCCGTGCGCGCCGGCGCGCCGCTTTTGCCCGACGACATCATCGTGGTGGGCGAGGATCACAAGGCGCTGCTGCAAGAGCTCAAGCTCATGTCCTGCATTCGGGTGCTGCACAACCAGAATCCCTATTACACCTTTGCCGGCTTCGACAGCGCGGCCGACCTGCTGTCCTATCCCCTGGCGCGCGTGATCGTGCCCAGCACATTCTGCGCCGACCGGCTAAAGGCCATGGGCATGACCCAGCCCATCAGCCGGGTGCGGCCGGCGGTGCCGGATTATTTCGCGCCCGCGCAGAAGCGCCTGCAGATCGCTTTTTCCCCGCGCAAGCGCATGATCGAGGCGCTGTTCCTGAAAGGCTATTTCCAGGCCCGCGCGCCCGAATATGCGCATGTCCCCTGGGTGGCGCTCAACAACATGACGCGCAGGGATTGCGCGGGCGCCATGGCGCAAGCATGCGTTTATGCCGCCCTGCCCCATCTGGAAAGCCTGGGGCTGATGAACCTGGAAGCGATGGCGTCAAGCTGTCATGTGGTGGGCTATACCGGCCAGGGCGGCAGCGAGTATGCGACGGCTAAAAACGGCGACTGGGTCCCCGATGGCGACCATGATGCCTTCGTCGAAAAACTGCGTGACGCCTGCCGGCTTTACGAGTCCGCGCAACCCAATCCGAAAATCGAAGCGGGCCGCGCCACCGCGGCGCAATTCTCCCGCGCCGGTTTCGAAAGGGAACTGCGCGATGCCTGGACGGCGATCATGGGCGATCGCGCCGAGCTGTATCGCAACTGACTCCATTTTTTAGGTGTCATGGCCCGGGAATCCGGGCCACCCAGGTGACACAGATTCCTATGTTGAAGTCAGGTCGATATTTTCTTCTTCGACCCTAACGTTGTCCCCAGCTGGGTGGCCCGCACTCCGGCGGGCCATGACACGTAGATTATAGCGTCCGCCAGTCCGTCAAGTGACCAGTAACGGCGGCCGCCGCCGCCATCGCGGGCGAGACAAGGTGCGTACGTCCGCCGCGACCCTGACGGCCTTCGAAATTGCGATTTGAAGTGGAGGCGCAGCGTTCGCCTTCCTGCAGCTTGTCGGCATTCATCGCCAGGCACATGGAACAGCCCGGATCGCGCCATTCAAAGCCCGCTGCCAGAAACACCTTGTCCAGGCCTTCTTCCTCGGCCTGTTCTTTCACCAGGCCGGAGCCTGGCACCACGATGGCATTGACGCCCGCGGAAACCTTGCGGCCCTTGGCCACAGCGGCGGCGGCGCGCAGATCTTCAATGCGGCCATTGGTGCAGGAGCCGATAAAGACATGGTCCACCTGGATGTCGGTGATCTTCATGTTGGCGGTCAGGCCCATATAGGCCAGGGCGCGCTCGGCGGCGTCGCGCTTGTGCGCATCGGTCATCAGGGCCGGGTCCGGCACATTGGCGGTGATCGGCAGCGCCTGTTCCGGCGAGGTGCCCCAGGTCACCATCGGCACGATGTCGCGCGCGTCCAGCGTTACTTCGGCATCGAACTTGGCGTCGGGATCGGACTTCAGGGTGCGCCAGTACATGGCCGCAGCTTCGAAGGCCGCGCCCTTGGGGGCGCGCGGCTTGCCCTTCACATAGTCCAGTGTCACGTCATCGACCGCGATCAATCCGGCGCGGGCGCCGCCCTCGATGGTCAGGTTGCACAAGGTCATGCGCCCTTCCATCGACAGCGCGCGGATGGCGTCGCCGGCATATTCGATGACATAGCCGGTGCCGCCCGCGGTACCGATCTTGGCGATCACCGCCAGCGCGATGTCTTTTGCCGTCACACCTTCGGGCAACTTGCCGTTGACGTTGACGCGCATGTTCCTGGACGGTTGGGCGCGCAGGGTCTGGGTCGCCAGCACATGCTCGACTTCGCTGGTGCCGATACCGAAGGCCAGCGCGCCGAACGCGCCATGGGTCGAGGTGTGGCTGTCGCCGCAGACGATGGTGGTGCCCGGCAGGGTCCAGCCTTGTTCCGGCCCGATGATGTGCACGATGCCGGCGCGGATATCGTCCATCGCGAAATATTCGACGCCGAAATCGCTGGTGTTCTTTTTCAGGGCTTCGACCTGGGCCCGGCTTTCCGGATCGGTGATGCCCTGGTCGCGGTCCTTGGTCGGGACGTTATGGTCAGCCACCGCCAGGGTCAGCTCGGGGCGGCGCACCTTGCGGCCCGCCATGCGCAGGCCTTCAAAGGCCTGGGGGCTGGTAACCTCATGGACCAGATGCCGGTCGATATAGATGACCGGGGTCTCGCCGGGGGTGGAATCCACCAGATGGGCGTCCCAGATCTTGTCGTACAGCGTCTTGGCCATGGCTTCGCTTTGTGAGGTTAGAAGGCGGCTTACATATAAGCCGCCGGGCAAATCTTCAACGCTGGGCCAGATACAGCACGATCATGATGATTATAATGGCGGCGAATTGGGCTAACACCCTGATTCGCATAAGTTTATTGGACCATGTGCGGGCGGTTTCGCCGCCCTTCATCAGGGTGAAAAGGCCCAGACACAGGACCACAAAGACAATCCCGATGGCGATGGCGACCAGAAAGTTTCCCATGGCCGGTTTCTACGCCGCCTTGTCATGGCCCGCAAATGCGGGCCACCAGGTGAGATCAGTACTCCGGCTGAGGGCGCGCAGTCCTTCTCTTCACGGTCGCGCCAGTCCCAACTGGGTGGGTTCAGGCCAGCGCGTCGATTTGTTCCGCTGTGAAATTGCCGGGCACAATCGTCACCGGAATGGCCTGCACCGCAGCCCCAAACATGGAGACCAGCGGACCGGGGCCCTCCTTGCCGGCGGCGGAGGCCAGCACCAGGATGGAAATGTCTTTGTCTTCCTTCAGATGCTGCAGGAGGCAATCCGTAACAAGGCCATAAGGGATCACCAGCTCGGGCAGGATGCCCGCCAGTTCATTCACCATCTTGGCGGCTTCGTGCAGCAGGGCTTCGGCCTCGGCATGGGCCTCGTCGCGCATGATCTCTTCAACGCCGCGCCATTGCTGGAAATCGGGCAAGGTCGCGGCGCACATCAGGGTGACGCGGCCGCCGGTATGCTGGGCGCGGCGCGCGGCAAAGCGCAATGCCACGGCGCATTCCGGCGTCTTGTCGATCACCACCAGGAATTTTCTGGGCGCGCGGTTGGCGGGGCTGCTCATGGTGCGGGGATGCTGGCATTATGGCCTGAAACCGGCAAGAGGCGACGATCATGCATATAGAGACGTGCGGCCCGGACCAGATCGCGGCATGGGTACCGCTGCGCATTGCGCTCTGGCCTGACGAAGACCGGGAAATCCTGGCGCAGGACGCGCCCGGCATGCTGGCGCGCCCTGACATGCTGGTGCTGGTGGCGCGCGAAGGTGATGCGGTGGCGGGTTTTGTTGAAGCCGGAATCCGGCGCGATTACGTCAATGGCTGCCAGACCTCGCCGGTCGCTTTTGTCGAAGGCATTTATGTCCGCCCCGAATATCGCGGGCGCGGCGCGGCGCGGGCGCTGATCGCGGCGGTGACGGACTGGGCGAAGGCGCAAGGGTTACGCGAACTGGCCTCGGACGTGCTGCTGGACAATGCGGCATCCCACGCCATGCATCAGGCGCTGGGCTTCGCCGAAACCGACCGGGTGGTCTATTTCCGCAAAGCGCTGGATTAGGATGGCAGCTTGCGTTTGAGGTCATAAAGCACTTCCAGCGCCTGTTTGGGCGTCAGGGCGTCGGGCTCGATGGTTTTCAGTGCTTCTTCTACTTCACTTTTTTTGGAATCTGGCGCGTTAGCGCCAAATAAAGGCAGGTCGTCGATCTTGGCCAACGGCTTGTGGCCCTCCCGGCCTTCTTCCAGCGCGCGCAGCACTTCTTCCGCCCGCGTGATGACGGCGGACGGCAGCCCCGCCAGCTTGGCGACATGAATGCCGTAGGAACGGTCGGCGATGCCCGGCACCACTTCATGCAGGAAGACGATGGAGTCATTCCATTCGCGCACCTTCATGGTGTAGGGCGCCATGGTCTTGAGCCTTTCGCACAGCGCCACCATCTCGTGATAATGGGTGGCGAACAGCGCCCGGCTCTTGTTGGTCTCGTGCAGATGCTCGGCGGCCGCCCAGGCAATGGCGAGGCCGTCATAGGTGGCGGTGCCGCGCCCGATCTCGTCCAATATCACCAGCGAGCGCGCCGTGGCCTGATTGAGGATCGCCGCGGTCTCGACCATTTCTACCATGAAGGTGGAGCGGCCCGCCGCCAGATCATCACCCGCGCCGACGCGGGAAAACAGCCGGTCCACCACGCCGATATGGGCGCTTTCCGCCGGCACAAAACTTCCCATCTGGGCAAGAATGGCGATCAGCGCATTCTGGCGCAGGAAGGTGGATTTGCCCGCCATGTTGGGACCCGTCACCAGCCACAAACGTCCCTTGGCTTTCGGCCCCAGGTCGCAATCATTGGGCACGAAGGGCCCGGCATTACCCGCTTGCAGCGCCGCTTCCACCACCGGATGGCGGCCGCGCTGGATGTCGAAGGACAGGCCGCCATCCATCTTGGGACGCACATAACGCGCCGCGATGGCCAGTTCGCCCAGCGACGCGGCGACATCCAGCATGCCCAAGGCATCAGAAATGGCCGACAGCGCTTCACCGTGGAGGGTGGCCAGCATCACCATTTCGTCGAACAGGGCGGATTCCAGCGCCAGCGCGGCTTCCCCCGCTTCGGAAATGCGCGATGCCAGCGACGCCAGCTCATCGGTGGAAAAACGCACCGCCCCCGCCATGGTCTGGCGATGACGGAAGGTGTCTTTATCCGCCATCAGCCTGTCGGCATGCTGCTGGCTGACTTCGATGAAATAGCCCAAGACGCCGTTATGCTTGATCTTGAGCTGGGCGACGGCGCTGGACTGGCGGTACTTGCCTTCCAGCCCGGCAATGACCCGGCGGGATTCATCGCGCAGGGCGCGGTGTTCGTCCAGCGGCGCATGGGCCCCGGTCTTGATGAAGCCGCCATCGCGCGCCAGATAGGGCGGCTCGTCCACCAGCAGGAATTCCAGCCGGTCGGAAAGCCGCGATACCGCGGCGATATTCTGGGTCAGGGCGTCCAGCGCGCTGAGCGCTTCGCCTCCCAGGGATTCCTTCTTCAACCCGTCGCGCAGACCCCGCGCCGCTTTCACGCCATCGCGCAGAT
>JBBSKJ010000120.1:0-7116 GCA_038256475.1 Micropepsales bacterium
CCACCGGGCCGTCGCCCGAGGTTGTGACGCTTTTCACCGTGCCGAAGGCTTCCAGGGTCAGGGACGCCACCGGGATGATGCCGGTGCCCGATTCCACCCGCAGCGCCTTGATGGAAATGGCTTCATGGCCGCGGATGATCTCGTCGTCCACCAGGGCGGCGATATCCTCGTCGAAAACGTGCTTTTTCTTGTCGGCCAGGTCCTTGAAGCGCTTAAAGGCTTCCTCGAAAGCCTCGGTTTCCAGGCTGTAGCCCATGGCTTCCAGCTTGTCGCGGAAGGCATGGCGGCCAGACAGCTTGCCCAGCATCAGCGAAGTGGAATGCACCCCGACATCCTCGGGCCGCATGATCTCGTAGGTTTCGACATTCTTCAGCATGCCGTCCTGGTGGATGCCGCTCTCATGGCTGAAGGCGTTCTTGCCGACGATGGCCTTGTTGTACTGGACCGGAAAGCCCGTGACGTTGCTGACCAGCTTGGAGGCGCGGTTCAGCATGGTGGTGTTGATGCCGGTGGTGAAGGGCATGATGTCCTTCCTCACTTTCAGCGCCATAACGATCTCTTCCAGCGCGGCATTGCCGGCGCGCTCGCCGATGCCGTTGATGGTGCATTCCACCTGCCGCGCGCCCGCCAGGACGCCCGCCAGCGAATTGGCCACCGCCAGGCCCAGGTCGTTATGGACATGGGTGGAGAAGATCACCTTGTCGGCATTGGGTACGCGATTTCGCAGCATGGTGATGATGTCGAAATATTCCTGCGGCGTGGAATAGCCCACTGTGTCGGGCACATTGATCACCGTGGCGCCGGACTGGATGGCGACGTCGACGCAGCGGCACAGAAAGTCCGGCACCGTGCGGGTGGCGTCTTCGGCCGACCATTCCACTTCGCTGGTGAAGTTGCGCGCTCTGACCACGCTGGCGCCGATCGCTTCCAGCACGGCGTTTTCGCCCATGTTCAGCTTGTGCTTCATATGGACGGGGCTGGTCGAAATAAACGTGTGAATCCGGGGCCTGAACGCGCCTTTCAGGGCCTCGCCGGCGCGGTCGATATCCTTGAATCCGGCGCGGGACAGGCCGCAAACGGATGCGCGCTTGACGATCTTGCTGATCTCCTGCACCGCGCGAAAATCGCCGGGCGAGGAAATCGGAAATCCGGCTTCGATGATGTCGACGCCCATCTCGTCCAGCAGTTCGGCGATCTGCAGTTTTTCTTCGTGCGACATTGCCGCGCCGGGCGACTGTTCGCCATCACGCAGGGTCGTGTCGAAGATTTGAATCGGTGTCGTGTCGGTATTGCTGGTGACCATGTCAAAAGTCCTTCTGTTCGTCGCAGTTCGCGACTTCAATTCTCCTGCTGTCGTGATCCCCTAAACACCGGATGCGCGACCATTCGCGCGGGGCCAGCGCCTAGGGGCAGCTAAGAAGAAGAAGCGCCTGCGAAGAACCGAGGGAATGACGGGGCTGAATGTTGGCGCGCGCGAAATCGCGGGCGGAAAATCCACCCGTCGCGATTTCGCTATGCACGCTTTCCGTCATTGACCTGTCGCCGTTCCGCCCGTCAAAATTCACCGGTACTCACTGTAACCAACGGGTAAAGCACCGTTTTTTGCCAGCGTTTGCGCGGTTTTACGCCGATTTCACCCTGTGGCGCAATAGCGACAGGGGCGCCTTTTCCGGAAACGCCCCGTCCCAGCCGCATAAATTTACATCGTAAACAATATCTCACGGCCTGCGCCCTGAAATGGGGCTGAAGAACAACCTTCCGCACACGGAAATCCGTCCCGGTTCCGCGCGCCAAGGCACGTTTTTGTGACACGCAAAATGGTTGCCTCGGCCCTCGAACGCGCCTATCGGGGCGGACGAACAATCGCTTTTGACCCACTCAAGCTTCGAGTGCCGCGGATATGAAAATCCTGCCGCCCGTCTCGATCGAAGCACGCCGCCTGCTGCCCAGCCGCTGGGACCTGCTGGCGGCGGTGATGGTGCTCGGCTTTATCGTGGCTTTTGCCGATGCCAGCCGCCTTCTGGTGCAGCCTCTGGCCAGCATTTCGGGGGGCGATCTGGACCTGGATCCAGCCCTCCTGCCCGGCTACGCCCTGCGCACGGGGCTTCGGATGCTGCTGGCGATGGGCCTTTCGCTGGCTTTTACCTTCACCTACGCCACCTGGGCGGCCAAGAACCCCCGCGCCGGCAACCTGCTGGTGCCGCTGCTGGATATCCTGCAATCGGTGCCCGTGCTGGGCTTTTTGTCGGTGACGGTGGTGTGGTTCCTCAGCCTGTCGCCAGGACGCATCTTCGGCGCGGAACTGGCCTGTGTCTTCGCCATCTACACCAGTCAGGCCTGGAACATGGCCTTCAGCTTCTACCAGTCGTTGCGCACCGTGCCCGAAGACCTGACCGAGGCAGGCCGGATGTTCGGACTTTCAGCCTGGGCGCGCTTCTGGCGCATCGAGGCGCCCTTCGCCATGCCACCCCTGATCTGGAACATGATGGTCTCCATGTCGGGCGGCTGGTTCTTCGTGACCCTGTCCGAGGCGATCAGCGTCGGCAAAACCACCATCGCCCTGCCCGGCATCGGGTCCTACATCGCGGTCGCCATCGCCCAGCAGAACCTGACCGCCATCCTCTACGCCATTCTGGCGATGCTGGTTGTGATCCTGATTTATGACCAGCTGCTGTTCCGCCCGCTGGTGGCCTGGGCCGACCGCTTCCGGGTTGGCGAGGACCAGAGCGACACCCCGCCCAGAAGCTGGGTTCTCGACATGCTGCGCCGCTCGCGCCTGATCGACTGGATGACGGCGCCGTTCGACCAGATGATGCGCTGGAGCTACCGCTTCCAGCCGCCATCCTTCGGCGTGCGCGCCGGCTTTCGCGATCCCGACAGCAAGCTGGCCGATATCGCCTGGTACGCGATCTTGGGCGTGCTGGGCCTTTACGCGGCGTTCCGCATTTCCACCTTCGCCTATGTCAATCTCAGCTGGAACGACCTAATCACTGCGGTCGGCCTCGGCTTCATCACCATGCTGCGGGTGGTGGTGTTGATCATACTGGCCAGCCTGATCTGGACCCCGATCGGCATCTATGTCGGCCTGCGTCCGCGCCTGACCCGCATCGTGCAGCCGGTGGCGCAGTTCTTCGCCGCCTTCCCGGCCAACATTCATTTTCCGCTGGCGGTTTCGCTGATCGTCTTCTGGTCGCTCAATCCCAACATCTGGCTGTCGCCGCTGATGGTCCTGGGCACCCAATGGTACATCCTGTTCAACGTCATTGGCGGGGCCAGCACCATTCCCAAGGAGATGTTGGATGCCGGCGACAATTTCGGCGTCAAGGGCTGGCTGTGGTGGAAGAAGATCGCGCTTCCGGCGGTGTTTCCCCATTACCTGACCGGCGCGATCACGGCGTCGGGCGGCACGTGGAACGCGTCCATTGTGGCGGAAGTCGCCAATTGGGGCGATACCAGGCTGCGCGCCCATGGGCTGGGCGCCTATATCGCCGACGCCACCCAGGCGGGCGATTTCCGCCTGGTGGTGCTGGGCATCGCGGTGATGGCGTTCTTCGTGGTGGTGGTGAACCGGCTCTTCTGGCGGCCGCTTTATTGGTACGCCGAACGCAAGTACCGTTTGATCTGATCTGAGAAGTTGGCATGACCAATCTGCTGGAAGTCCACAACGTCAGACGAACTTTCCCCCGCGGCGGCGGCGAGGAATTGCTGGTGCTGGACGACGTCAACCTGACCTTGAAGCAGGGCGAGATTGTCGGCCTGCTGGGCCGTTCGGGTTCAGGCAAGTCTACCCTGCTGCGCCTGATCGCGGGCCTGGCGCGGCCACAAGGCGGCAGCCTGACCTACATGGGCGCGCCCATCCAAGGCCCGGCGCAGGGCGTCTCGATGGTGTTTCAGGGCTTTGCGCTGTTTCCCTGGATGACCGTGCTGGAGAATGTCGAACTGGGGCTGGAAGCGCAGGGCCTGCCGACGGCCGAGATCCGCAGCCGGGCGCTGGCCGCCATCGATCTGATCGGCCTGGACGGTTACGAAAGCGCCTATCCGCGCGAGCTTTCCGGCGGCATGCGCCAGCGTGTCGGATTTGCCCGGGCCGTGGTCGTGCATCCCAATATTCTTTTGATGGACGAACCTTTCAGCGCGCTCGATGTGCTGACGGCGGAAAACCTGCGCACCGACCTGGTGGAGCTGTGGGGCAATGGCAAGCTGCCGATCAAGGCCATCATGCTGGTCACCCATAACATTGAGGAGGCGGTCTTGATGTGCGACCGCGTCCTGCTGTTCTCCTCCAATCCCGCCAAGGTCAGCGCCGAGATCGTCATAAACCTGCCGCAGCCGCGCGACCGCACCACCCCCCAGTTCGAGGATTATGTCGACCGCATCTATGTCGAAATGACCGCCAAGCGCGTCGAACGCATGCGCCAGGCGCACAGCGCCACCGGCACCAACATGGAGCTCTCTCATGTCTCGCCCAACCAGATTTCCGGCCTGATCGAGGCCCTGGCAGCGGCGCCCTATGACGGCAAGGCCGACCTTCCCGACATCGCCTATGAACAGGAACTGGAAGTCGACGAACTCTTCCCCGTGGCCGAAGCCATGCAGCTGCTCAGGCTGGCGGAAGTGGAAGGCGGCGACATCAAGCTGACGCATATGGGCAAGCGCTTTGCCGATAGCGAGCTCAACGAACGCAAGGAAATATTCTCCCGCGCCCTGATGAACCATGTGCCGCTGGCCGCCCATATCCGCAAGGTGCTGGACGAACGCGCCAGCCACAGCGCCCCCAAGACCCGCTTCCTCGACGAGCTGGAAGATCACATGGCCGAGGATACGGCAGAGGAAACGCTCAAGACGATCGTGAGTTGGGCGCGTTTTGGCGAGCTGTTCTCATACGACGACGACGCGGCTTCCTTCAGCCTGGAAAATCCGACTTAGTTTTCATGCTTCGACAAGCTCGGCATGAAGATTTTAAGTCACGCTCCCCCTGAGCTTGTCGAAGGGTAGGTGTTAAACCGCGCGCGGCTTGACCGTGGCCGCCGCCAGCTTGGCGCGAGCCCGCGCCTGGTCGGTATTGTCGCCGCGCGCCAGCGCCACGCCCATGCGGCGTTTCACAAAGGATTCCGGCTTGCCGAACAGGCGCAGGTCGGTGCCGGGCACTTTCAACGCGTCGTCCACACCCGCAAATGTCATGGCCTTGGCGTCCGCCCCGCCATAGATCACCGCCGAAGCGCCGGGCGAAGACATTTGCGTGTTGACGGGCAGACCCAGTATGGCGCGGGCATGCAGGGCGAATTCGGACTGCAACTGGCTGACCAGGGTGACCAGCCCGGTGTCATGCGGCCTCGGGGAAACTTCCGAGAACCAGGCCTCATCGCCCTTCACGAACAGTTCGACCCCGAAAATGCCCAAGCCGCCCAGGGCGCCGGTGACCTTGGCGGCCATGTCGCGCGATTTGGTCCTGGCGGCGTCGCTCATGGCCTGGGGCTGCCAGCTTTCGATATAATCGCCATCCTTCTGGACATGGCCGATGGGCTCGCAGAAATGCGTGCCATCGACAGAGCGCACCGTCAGCTGGGTGATCTCGAAATCAAACACGATCTCGCCTTCCACGATGACGCGCGCCTCCCGCACCCGCCCGGCGCTCAACGCCTTGTCCCAGGCCACGACGACATCGTCGGGGGATTTCAGGCGCGACTGGCCTTTGCCTGAGGACGACATCACCGGCTTTACGAAACAGGGAAAGCCGATCCGCGCCACTGCCGCCTTCAATTCGTCCAGCGAGGAGGCAAATGCGTAGTCCGAGGTCGGCAGCTTCAACTCTTGGGCCGCCAGCACCCGGATGCGTTCGCGGTTCATGGTGATATGGGCGGCGCGGGCGGTGGGAATGACGGTGCAGAGCTTGTCAGCCTCGATCCGCACCAGTTCGTCGGTCGCCAGCGCCTCGATCTCCGGCACCAGGAAATCGGGCCGTTCATGCTCGACCAGGCGCCGCAGCGCGCCCGCGTCAGTCATGTCGATCACATGGCTGCGATGGGCCACCTGCTGCGCCGGGGCATTGGCATAGCGGTCCACAGCAATGGTTTCCACGCCAAGCCGCTGAAGCTCGATAATCACTTCCTTGCCCAGCTCACCCGAGCCCAGCAGCATCACCTTGACGGCCGCCTTCGACAGCGGCGTGCCCAGCGTCACGGCGCGGCGCCATAAATGGCAGTGAAGGCATCCATCAGGATTTTGCGGTCGGTGGGCTGGCCTTCGACCTTGATGGCGTCGTCCTGCATCACCACGCCCGGTGAGGCGCACTCCACCCAGATATGCGAGGCCGGTATCGCCCAGCTGGTATCGTCCAGCGTGCCCGCCGCGATGAACACCAGCACGGGGGATGCGAGATTCTGGTGCCACACCCGCACCCCGCAGCTCGCGCAGCGTTTGATCTCCTTAACCCGGCCCGAGGCCGCCGTGCTGAGATAGGTATGGGTTTCACCGGTGGCGGAGAAGGCCGCGCTGTCGGCGATCAGCATCAGGACATTGGTGGCGCCGCTGGTCTTCTTGCAGTCGTTGCAATGACAGGCATTGACCGCCAGGGGCCGGGCGCCGAGCGTATAGCGCACCGCGCCACACAGGCAGCCGCCGGTATAGGGCGGATTCGGAATCGGCGGACGTGTGGTCATGTCATGCTCCCAAATGCAACAAGGCCCGGCGGGTTGCGCCGGGCCTTGTGATCTTCTTTTTCCAGCGGAAAAAGGAAATCAGTTTTTGGCGGTGTCCACCAGCTTGTTTTTGGCAATCCAGGGCATCATGGCACGCAGCTTGGCACCCACTTCCTCGATCTGGTGGGCATCGCCCATGGCGCGGGTGGCCTTGAAGCTGGACTGGCCGGCCTTGTTTTCCAGCACCCAGTCACGGGCAAACTTGCCCTGCTGGATGTCAGTCAAGACGCGCTTCATCTCGGCCTTGGTCTCGGCGGTGATGATGCGCGGGCCGGTGACATACTCGCCATACTCCGCGGTGTTGGAGATCGAGTAGTTCATGTTGGCGATGCCGCCTTCATAGATCAGGTCCACGATCAGCTTCACTTCGTGCAGGCACTCGAAATAGGCCATTTCCGGGGCATAGCCGGCTTCGACC
>JBBSKJ010000121.1:0-7072 GCA_038256475.1 Micropepsales bacterium
CGTTATAGGTGCCGGCGACAAAGGGACGGCGGGCGGGATCGGGATCGATGATGGAGTCCATATACTCCGCCTTGCCGCCCACCAGCGCGAGCGGGAAGCCATTGGCCACCGCCTTGCCATAGACCACCAGATCGGGCGTCACGCCGCACACCTGGCTGTAGCCGCCCAGGGCATGGCGGAAGCCGGTCTTGACCTCGTCGAACACCAGCAGGAATCCGAACTCATCCGCCAGGTCGCGCAGGCCTTCCAGGAAACCGGGCTGTGGCTTCACCACGCCGATATTCTGCAGCAACGGTTCGGTGATCAGGGCGGCGATGGGAAAGCGGCGGCAGATGTAACGCACCGAGTCCAGGTCGTTGTAGTTGATGGCGTGGACGAAATGGGTCTGCTCGATGGTGGTGCCGGCGCCCAGCGGCCGCAGCGGATATTCCCCCGGCGACACGCGCGGCCCGATATCGACCAATGAATTAAAGACGTTGCAGGCCAGTTCGTCGTGATTGCCGTTGTATCCGCCCTGCATCACGACGATGTGCGAGCGCTGGGTCACGGCGCGGCCGATGCGGATGGAAAGCGAGGTGGCTTCGCTGCCGGTGTTGAGGAAGGTGACTTTCTCCACCGCCGGAACGTTGCGGCAGATCAGTTCGGCCAGCTGGCCTTCCGCCCGGGACGGCCCGGCGCCGAACAGGCTGTCGCCGCTTTTCAGCGCCGCCGCCGCGGCATCATTTACCGGCACGAAATTGTGTCCCAGGAAATAGGGCGCGAAGCCGGCGTGATAATCGATGTAGCGCTTGCCCGTCGCGTCCCACAGATAGGCGCCCTCGCCTTTCGCGAAGGTTATCGCGGGATCGATGCTGCGGTTGACCGAGGAGATGCCGCCGGGAATGAACCGGCGGTTATGCTCCAGCACATTTTCGTGATGCAGAATGTTATTCATGGGCGGTTTCGAGCTGCTTGAGGGTCTTTGTGGTATCGTCAATCACCTGCTCCATGCAACCAGGCTGGAACAGCGAAATCTTGATCTGGTAGAGGCCGGGCTTGTCGTAGGTGTCGGCGGGCGCCAGATAACCGACATTGCCATTGACGATATTCAGCATCACCACCGCATTGTTGGGGAAGCGCTTGCGCAATTCCACCTGGAAAGCGCTATAGGGTTCGGCGGGCGCGCCGACAAAGAAGGCGTCACCGACCTGCCACAGGGTCATGCGCACCAGGCGCGACGTCCCATCGCCCACATCGCGGCGGACCATCAGCCGGCGTTCCAGCCGCTCCTGCAACGGGCGGTCATTGCAGCCATGCAGAGACTTGAGAAGTTCGGCTTCGGTCGGCAGGTCCACATAAGGCAGGTCGGTGTCAGACACCGTCGCATGCAACGTGGTGTTGGCGGGCCTGGGGCGCAGGCTCCAGCGGCCCAGGCGGGCGCCGGAATCCTCGATACGATCAAAGGCAAATTCCTGCTCCGGCGGCAGCATGCCGGTCAAAGTGGAAAGTGCGGCATAGCCCAGCTGACGGCCATTCTGGTCGGCAATGGCGGTATCGGCTTCGTAGGAGCGCAGCGGGGTCATGTCGCCCGATGCGCCGTGCAGGAAGAAACAGGGCACGCCATCGGTTTCGCGCTCCACCACTTCGCGCATCGCGCCATAATAATCCGGCGAGATCAGCTTGTTGCCGCCGCCCAGCGAAACGGGATGACAGGCATAGTTCACCAAGGTGGCGATGATTTTGCCCTTGGCGTCCGTGACGCGTCCCACCAGCACGGTATCGTCGGTGGGACCGTCGGGATTGATGCCGCACAGGAAGGTTTCGCTGTCCAGCACCAGGTCGCGGTTGCGCGCCAGGTCGCAGCGCCCCTTGGCCCAGGACATCACCGCCGGCTGCACATTTTCTTTTGAGCCCAGAATCGCGGCGACTGCGCCTTCCACGATCTTCTCGCGATAGGGCGGGATCAGATGGCCGCCTTCACGGTCCAGATTCTGCAGGTTGGAGGCAGGCCCCGCATGGGTATGGCCCATATGGGTGATCAACTGGTCGTTGCGGATGCCGGATTTCTCCAGAATCTGTTTGCGGATCTCCATCTCATGAGCGCTGTCGAACCACCAGCCCAGATCGAAGCAGACCAGATAGAGTTCCAGTTGCGGATCGCCGCCACGCAAGAACAGGCTGGTGACGACCAGCGGGCGATGAATCCCTTCCGCGGCATCGTGCAGGGCGCTGCCCCAGGAGCGGGCATAGATGCCGGCCGGCGGGGTGATGTCGGCGCGCGCCACACCCATCTCGCCTTTGAATTCGGACTGGCGGATCACCAGGTCGGACAGGTTGCGCTTGTTCATCATCCACCTCCCGTCGGGAAGAATATCTGTGAAAATATCAGCATGGAGCCCAAGGTCAGCACAAGCAGCACCCCGGCCCAGAAAATCACGCTGTTATACCAGCGATCGCCCAGCCCCTGCGTAAGCGTATCGCGCGAATCCCAGAAAGTGACAGGATCGGGATCGGTGCCGGCCGTGGGCGCCGGACGCAGCCAGGTGCCAAGCACGCAGAAGGCGGCAGAGGCGAACAGGCATACCGCCGCCTGGTTGGCGAAGGGGTAATACCAGCTGGGCATATCCACCATATAACCCGCCAGCTTGATGGCGCCGCCCAGCGCGAAACCGCCGAGAATGCCGGTCATGGCGCCAAAGCCGTTGGTGCGCTTCCACAACAATCCCACCCACAGGATCGCGGCGAAGGGCGGCGCCACGAAACCGTTGAGCGTTTGCATATACTGGAAGATACCCGAGCTTTGCTGGCTGACATAGATCGCCATGGCGATGCCTGCCGCAATGGCGCCGACGCTGGCCCACATGCCAAAACGCACGCGCTGTTTCTGGGTCGCCTTGGGATTGATC
Organism: Micropepsales bacterium; assembly: GCA_038256475.1. Lineage (GTDB taxonomy): Bacteria > Pseudomonadota > Alphaproteobacteria > Micropepsales > Micropepsaceae > Rhizomicrobium. The sequence goes on from JBBSKJ010000121.1 coordinate 2,886, forward strand.
AGCGGCACATAGATATCCAGCGTCAGGATCGCGGCGGTGGCATTGACCACCGCGCTGACCGTGGCCTGGACCGCGCTGATCAACACCGCCAGCAGCAGCCCCCGTGTGCCCACCGGCAGGAATTCCTGGACCAGCACCACGAAGCCGCCATCGGCGCGACGTGTCGCTTCACGCCAGTCGCCCATCATGAATTCAGGATGGCGCGCGAACAGGATCAATCCCGGCAGCACCACAATCAACGGCAGCAACAGCTTGGCGTAACCGGCCATCAGCAGGCCCATGCGGGCATGCCAGATGTCTTTCGCACCCAGCACGCGCTGGACGATGAACTGGTTCATCACCCCGTACCACACGCCCACCGCCAGCAGCGCCAGAAAGATGCCCGTCCAGGGGATCAGGGGATGGTCGGGCGGCTGGAATACCGTCATCCGGTTGTACGCGCCGTACTGGGTCAGGTGCGGAGACGCCACTTCCGCCGCCTGCTTCCAGGGGCCGGAGTCGGCGATATTCGCCTGCATGACATAGGTGAAACCATCGATGATGCCGCCGCTGGGCGTCATGGCTTTCAGGGCGATAATCGTGAGCAGTCCGACACCGCCGATCTTGACCACCGCCGTCAGAAGGCCCGTCCAGGCCACGGTGTTGAGCCCGCCATAGACCGCCCAGCCGCCAGCGAAGATGCCGGTGCCGATGATGCACCACAAAAGCGGCCAACCGAAAAAGCCCGACAGCGCAAGGCCGCCGGCATAAAGCACCGCCGCCATGAAGATGGAGATGTTGGCGAATATGGTGAGCAGCGCGAAGGATTGGCGTGCGCCCTGCCCGAAGCGTTTGGCGAGATATTCCGGAACCGTGGTGATGCGTGCCTTGATCAGAAAGGGCACGAAGAGGAAGACAATCAGAATTTCGACCAGCGACGTGTTCCACTGGGCCAGCGCCGGGGCCATGCCCTGGATGTAGCTGATTCCGACCAGACCGATGAAATGCTCGGTGGAGACATTGGCGGCGACATAGGATCCGCCGACCACGTACCAGGGCAGCGTGCGCCCGGCCAGGAAGTAGTCGTTGGTCGACTTGCGCTCACCCCGCCCCGACCAGAGGCCGACCGCGCAGAGCAGGACAAGAAAAACGAAGAACTCGATGTAATCGAGCGGCAGCATGGCCAATGTCGAATTCACGCCCCAATCCCCTGCCCAACCCGTGCCTTGCGGCATCTTTGTTATCGCTTGGGGCCAAGTCTAGATGTATACAGCGGGCTCCGTCACCCCTTAAACACCGGCTAGGCGTAGTGCCGGACGCCGGTTAAGCTCGCGCCAAAATGTCGGGAGACGAGGCGTGAATCACTGGCTGAAATCCGGGCTGCTCCTTGTAGCCCTGCTACCCGCCCCGCTGGCGGCGCAAACCGTGGCAACCGCGCCGCTTCCGGCCGGCGAATCGCGCGCACATCCCGCACCCAAGGTGACGGATGGCGAGTATTGGGATCCCCGCCCCCCGGAAAACCCCAAGAACAATCCGGCATTCAAGGAACAGACCCGCGCGCCTTATCGCAAGACTGCTCCCTATAAGGTCACCACCCTGACCGACAAGCTCGGCTTGGGATGGAGCATAGCCTTCCTGCCCGGCGGCAAATTCCTGATTAGCGAAAAACTTCCCGGTGCACTGCGCTTTCTGGATGCGCAGGGCAACCTGTCCCAACCCCTGACCGGGCTGGAGAGTGTCTCGCAACTTCCGCGCAAGCTTGGCTTGCTGGAAGTCGCTCTGGCACCCGATTTTACCACCAGCAAGCGTATATATTTCACTTTCTTTGAAGTGGTGGAGAAAGGTTACTGGAGCAACACGCACCTCGCTTATGGCACGCTGGATGAAGCAGCCGGAGCAGTGCGCAACGTCAAGGTGATCTTCAAGAGCATTCCGGAAATCCCCCTCAACAATTCCTCCAGCAAGCAGGGCGGCCGGATCGTTTTTGACAAGGATGGATCGATCTTCCTGCCCTTGGGCGACCGTGATGCCAACCGGCATTGGGACTATATGGCCAAGCTGGCGCAGAAGCTGGACAATCATCTGGGCAAGATCCTCCACCTGACGCCGGAAGGCGCCCCGGCCAAGAACAATCCTTTCCTGAAGACCAAGGGCGCGCTGCCCGAAATCTGGGCCTATGGCTTCCGTGACACGCAGGGAATTGCATTCGACCCCAAAACCGGACGGCTATGGGAGAACGAACACGGCCCGCGCGGCGGCGACGAGTTGCACATTGTTTTGCGGGGACGCAATTACGGCTGGCCGGTGATCACCCGCGGCATCAATTACACCGGCGAATCCATCGGCGAAGGCGTTGCCAAGAAAGGCATGGAGCAGCCAGTTTATTATTGGGACCCGGTGATCGCGCCTTCGGGCATGGCGTTCTATCAGGGCGACCTTTTCCCGCAGTGGAAAAACAGTGCTTTTGTCAGCGCGCTCCGGGGCATTGGCGTCTATCGGCTGGAAATCCAGAATGACAAAGTGGTGGCAGAAGAGCCGTTGCTCACAGAGCTAAAACTTCGAATCCGCGATGTGAAGGTCGGCCCCGACGGCGCGGTCTATGCCCTGGCCGAGCGCGGCAAGCTGTTCAAGCTCACCCCGCCCTAGTCAGGGCGGCGGCGAGGCGTACATCGGCATGGCCTGATAATAAGACAGCGGATATTTGGGCGCGTAATCCGGCGGGAAGGGCTGGCCGGAGAATTGCGCGAAATAGGCCAGGCACGCATCGCGCCACCACACCGCTTCACGGTGCTGGATGGCGAGGAACGACGCGACCTGCGCGAAGCGTTCGTCATCCACGTGGGACTTCAACGCCGCCCAGTCGGATTGCATTTTCGCCACGGCGTCCACGCCGCGCCGGTAATGCGCCACCATTTCCTGCCACAGGGTGCGCCCTGATTTGACGCGATAATCCCAAGGCAGCCGGTGGAACCAGAGCAGATATTCCTCCGGCGTGGTCGCGACGCTGGAAAAGCGTTCCTTCCAGGGCGACCTGTATTGCGCGGCATGGCCGCTGGCGACGCGGTCCACCCCGACACCATCTATGCTGGCGCGGTGATAATAGACCGCCTTCCAGTCGTCGCGCGGCCCGATCTCGTCCCAGGGCGCCGGTCCCATGTGATGGCCATGCGCCATGATGTGGTGCAGGCCCAGCGGCGTCATGTAATCCACCACCGCCTCGCGCGAGGCCATCATCATGGCCACCACCGGGTTCACAAACGCCGGGTCGGCGGTGAAGGTCTGGCGCGTCCATTCTTCCGCAACGGTACGGGCGGAAATTTCGGTGTCCCAGGCCATGCGCCCGAACACATACCAGTTGGCCTGGTTGAAGATCGAGCCGGACCAGTCGGCGTCATTGCCGATATTGGCAACACCCGCCACGCCCGACGTGACATGGCCGTCCAGGCTGCCGTCGGTGATCTTCGCGATGGTCGAGCCGGGGCCGCGCGCATAGGTATCGGCCTTAAGCGTCTCCTCGAACATCGGCCCGAGATAGACCAGATGCGTCTGCTGGCCGAGATACTCCTTGGTGATCTGCAGTTCCAGCATCAGGGAGGTCTTGGGCATGGCGGCGAACAGCGGCGAGAAGGGCTCGCGCGGCATGAAATCGATCGGGCCGTTCTTGACCTGCACCACGACATTGTCGCGAAACTGGCCGTCCAGCGGCACGAACTCCTTGTAAGCCGCCGTGGCGCGATCCAGCTTGGGATCGTTGGCATAGACAAAGGCCCGCCACATCACCACGCCGCCATAAGGCTTGATGACATCGGCGATCAGGTTGGCGCCGTCGGCATGGTTGCGCTGATAATCCTGCGGCCCGGGCTGGCCTTCGGAATTGGCCTTGACCAGGAAGCCGCCGAAATCCGGGATCGCGTGGTAGATCTCCGCCGCCTTGGCCTGCCACCATTGCTTCACCGCCGGGTCGAGCGGATCGGCGGTCTTGAGCTTGCTGATCTCCACCGGCGCGCTCCAGCGCACCGACAAGTACAATTTTATTCCATAAGGCCGCAGCGCATCGGCCAAGGCCCTGGCCTTTTCGATATATTCGGCCGACAGGATGGCGGCGTTGGCGTTGACGTTGTTGGGCACCATGCCGTTGATGCCGATCGAGGCATTGGCGCGGGCATAGTCGATGTAACGCGGCGAGATATGGCCCGGCAGCGTATGCC
>JBBSKJ010000122.1:0-7059 GCA_038256475.1 Micropepsales bacterium
AACAACCCGCTGTTCGTGGGCGATCCCGGCGTGGGCAAGACCGCCATCGCTGAAGGCCTGGCGCGCAAGATCATCCGCGGCGAGGTCCCCGAAGTGCTGCGCGGTGCCGTGATCTATTCGCTCGACATGGGTTCGCTGATCGCGGGCACCCGCTATCGCGGCGACTTCGAGGAGCGCCTCAAGACCGTGGTCAAGGAACTGGAAAACCTCAAAGGCGCGATCCTGTTCATCGACGAGATTCATACCGTGATCGGGGCCGGGGCGACCTCGGGCGGGGCGATGGATGCCTCCAACCTGCTCAAGCCGGCGCTGGCGCAAGGTACGCTGCGCTGCATCGGATCGACCACCTACAAGGAATATCGCCAGTATTTCGAGAAGGACCGCGCCCTGGTGCGCCGCTTCCAGAAGATCGACGTGGCCGAGCCGACGGTCGAGGATTCGGTGAAGATCCTGATGGGGATCAAGAGCTATTTCGAGAATTACCACAAGCTGCGCTACACCGCCGACGCCATCAAGGCGGCGGTCGAACTGTCGGCCAAGTACATCAACGACCGCAAGCTGCCCGACAAGGCGATCGACGTGATCGACGAACTGGGCGCGTCCCAGATGCTGCTGCCGGAAAGCCGCCGCAAGAAGGTGGTCAATGTGCGTGACGTGGAAGAGATTGTCGCCAAGATCGCGCGCATTCCCGCCAAGTCCGTGTCCAAGGATGATGCCGAGGCCCTCAAGACGCTGGAAGCCGATCTGGGCCGCGTGGTTTATGGCCAGGACGTCGCCATCGGCGCGCTGGCTAGCGCGATCAAGCTGGCGCGCGCCGGCCTGCGTCAGCCGGAAAAGCCGATCGGCTCATATCTGTTCTCCGGCCCCACCGGCGTGGGCAAGACCGAAGTCGCCAAGCAGCTGGCCAACATCCTGGGCGTGGAGTTCCTGCGCTTCGACATGAGCGAATATATGGAGCGCCACACCGTGTCGCGCCTGATCGGCGCGCCGCCCGGTTATGTCGGCTTCGATCAGGGCGGTCTGCTCACCGATGGCGTCGACCAGCATCCGCACTGCGTGCTGCTGTTGGATGAAATCGAAAAGGCCCATGGCGATCTCTACAATATCCTGTTGCAGGTGATGGACCATGGCAAACTCACCGACCATAACGGCAAGAAGATCGACTTCCGCAATGTGGTGATGATCATGACCACCAATGCGGGTGCCTCCGACGCCGCCAAGGATGCCATCGGTTTCGGCCGCGGCAAGCGCGAAGGCGAGGACGAGGAAGCCATCAAGAAGCTGTTCACGCCCGAATTCCGCAACCGGCTGGACTCTATCATCACCTTTGCGCCGCTGACGCGCGGCACCATCGACAAGGTGGTGGAGAAATTCGTGCTGGAACTTGAAGCGCAGCTGGCCGACCGCGATGTCACCTTCGACCTGACGCCGGAAGCCACCCGCTGGCTGGGCGAGAAGGGCTATGACGACGCCTTCGGCGCCCGTCCCCTGGCCCGCGTCATCCAGGACAATATCAAGAAGCCGCTGGCGGACGAAATTCTGTTCGGCAAGCTCAAGGATGGCGGTACTGTGCGGGTGCTGCTGGACCGCGAGAAGGACAAGCTTGCCTTTGAATTCATTCCGGCGGCGGAAGCCAAGCCGCGTGCGCCGCGCACCGGCAAGAAGAAATCAGAAGACGTTGAAAAATAGGGAGATGCGCATGAAACGGATTCCAGGAATTGCTGCCGCGGCCTTGCTCGCCGCGTCGCCCGCCTTCGCCCATCACGGCTGGAGCGGGCAGGAGGAAAAGCTCGTCGACATGACCGGTACGGTGGTGCAGAGCGTCAGCCTCTCGGGGCCGCATGGCAACATGAAGGTCCGGGTCAACAACGAAGTGTGGGACGTCACCCTGGCGCCGCCCGCCCGCACCAGCCGCGCTGGTCTGACGGAAGGAAAAATTCCCGTTGGCGCCACCGTGACGGTTCGGGGCAATCGTAGCGTCCAGGGCGGACGTCACGAGATGAAGACCATCTCGGTGAAACATGGCGATCAGACCTACCGTGTCTATCCCGAACGCGATATGTGAGTGAAGCCGACTTCCTGATCTGGCTGCAGGCTTCCGCGCTGGGCGAGTTCACGCGCGCGCTGGGCGTGTGGAGCTACGGCATCATCAATCTGGCCCATATCCTGGGCGTCGCCATGTTGTTCGGCTCGATCCTGCTGCTGGACCTCAAGTTGCTGGGGGCATGGCGTCAGATGCCACTGGCGGCGCTGTCGGGGCCAACCACTTTCATGGCCCGCATCGGCTTTGCGCTGGCGGTGTGCAGCGGGCTTCCCATGCTGTCGGTCAATGCGTCCGAATATATCGGCAATCCGTTTCTGCTGGTGAAATTCCCGGCCATCGGCCTGGCGTTGCTCAATGTCTGGCTGGTGCACCGGTCCGAGGCCTGGCGTGCGCACCGACTGCGCGAATTGATGCCGCGCGAACGGCGCAGGCTGGCGATCGGCGCAGCCCTGTCGCTGACCTTCTGGCTAACCGCCATCACCGGCGGGCGTATGCTGGGCTACTGGTGACACCACCCTTCGACAAGCTCAGGGTGAGGATCAATATATAAGTCCTCATGCTGAGCCCGTCGAAGCGTGAAGCCGCTACAGTGGTTCTTCGTGATGCACCACGGCGGGCGGGGCGGCGAACAGCGGGCCCAGGATGGCGCGCCACTCGGTGAAGGCGGCGGATTCGCGAAAGCCCACCGTGTGATCCTCCAGCGTGTCCCACCACACCAGCAGCAGGAAGTCCTCCGGGTTCTCGATCCCGGGACGCATTTCCACCTTGCGGCAACCTTTTGATCCCTCGATATGCGGCCGCGCCTTGACGAAGGCGGCTTTAAAAGCCTCGGCCTGGCCGGGCTTTACGGTGATAAGAGCGCGTTCAAGGATCACAATTCACTCCTGATTTTTGCGGCAATGGGTTCAAGACGCGCCGCCTCTACCATGACTTTGCCATGCGGTGCGAGCGGGATTCCCTCCCAGCGCGGCACGATATGGAAATGGATATGCGGTACACTCTGGCCCGCCGCAGGGCGGTTATACTGCTTGATCAGGATGCCGCCAGGCTTCAGCGCCTTGTCCACCGCCTTGGCGACTTTCTGCACCGTCGCCATCATGGCGGTCAGGCCTTGCGGCGACAGGTCCAGCATGTCTTCCGCCGGTTCCTTGGGCACCACAAGCACATGGCCATCGGCTTCGGGCATCACATCCATGAAGGCCAGGGTCTCGCCGTCCTCATAGACTTTCACGCAAGGAATCTCACCGCGCAGGATTTTGGCGAAGATGTTGTTATTGTCGTACGGCATCTACTTTCCCTTTTTGAACGGCGCATGCACCGCCAGTTCGGCGATATGGTCCGTCACCGCCGCGCGTTCCGCGCCCAGGAAATTGTCCACCGCCCGTGCCAGCCCTTTGTGCAGGATGACATGGGCGCTGTAGGTTTCCACCGGCAGGTAACCGCGCAGCAATTTATGCTCGCCCTGCGCCCCCGCCTCAACCCGTTTGAGACCCCGCGCAATCGCGAAATCGATCGCCTGGTAATAGCAGGTCTCGAAATGCAGGAAGGGGACATAGTCCGCCGCGCCCCAATTGCGCCCGAACAGCACGCCTTCCCCCATCAGGTTGAGGGCCCCGGCGATGTAACGGCCATCCCGCTTGGCCATCACCAGCAGGGTCTGGTGCGATAGCCCCTGGCCCAGGCGCGAGAAGAATTCGCGGGTGAGATAAGGCGCCCCCCACTTGCGACTGCCAGTGTCCGTATAAAAATCGAAGAACTGGTCCCAAAGGCCTTCGGTAATATCCGCACCGGTCAGCCAGTCGAAACTGACACCGGCATCACGCACGGCGGCGCGCTCTTTGCGCAAGTTCTTGCGCTTGGCCGAGGACAGTTCGCCCAGGAATTGTTCGAAAGAGGTATAGCCCGGATTCTCCCAGTGAAACTGCTGGCCGGTGCGCAAAAGATATCCGGCTTCGCCTGCCGCCTGCCATTCCGCGCGCGTCAGAAAAGTGACGTGCAGAGACGAGGCGCCAAGCTGTTTGGTGGCGCCCGCCGCCGTCTTCAGCAGCGCCTTGGCATTTCCCAGCAGGCGCTTTCCGGTGACCGGTGTGAAGGGCACGGCGCATTGCAGCTTGGGATAATAATCGCCACCAGCGCGCTCCAGCGCCTCGGCCCAGGCATGGTCGAAGACATACTCGCCATAGGAATGGCTTTTCAGATAGAGCGGCATCAAGCCGCCTTCCATCAGAAGATGCGCGGGCTGCCAGCCGGTTTGACGGGAGGCGGAGCCGGATTGCTCCAGCGCCGCGAAGAATTCATAGGTCGTGAAGGGGTGCGGATCGGCCAGGCCGCCCGGATTGGCGAGCGCATTCCAGCGCACCGCGCCGATCTCCGCCGCACTGGTGATCAGCTTTGCGCCCGTCACTTGATCTCGAAGATGGCGTCCACTTCGACCGCCACGCCGCGGGGCAGCGAGCCGACGCCGATGGCAGCGCGGGCATGCTTGCCGGCATCGCCGAACACCGCCGCGAACAGGTCGGAGGCGCCGTTACCGATTTCCGGATGCTGGGTATAATCCGGCGTGGCGTTTACGAAGACGCCGACCCGCACGCATTTCGTTACCCGGTCCAGGTCGCCGATGGCCGCCTTCAATTGCGCCAGCACATTGATGGCGCAAAGCTGCGCCGCCGCCTGACCCGCTTCCATCGCCACATCGACGCCCAGCTTGCCGACATACTTGATCGCGCCATCGGCGATGGGAATCTGTCCCGACACGAACACCAGATTGCCGGTGATGGTGCAGGGGACATAGGACGCGACCGGGACCGGCGGGGTGGGCAGGGTGACGCCAAGCTCTTTCAGGCGGGCTTCGATGACAGACATTACTTTTTCGATCCTAAAAAGAGGGGCTTGGTTGGAAGGCGCGAAGCCTACTCAGGGGCGCGGCTTTTTGAAAGCGCGGCCCTTTCCCACAGCTTCACCGCCGAACTTCGCCCGTATCTTGTCCATCGCCCGTTCGGCGGCGGCGCGCTTGTCGCCCTCGGTATCGATCAGGCTGGCGGGGTCGGCGCCTTCGGCCGGCGCCAGGTTCGACAGGCCCACGCCCAGCAGGCGGAAGCGGGTGCCATCGGCCTCGCGCTTCAGGGCGGAAAGGGCGGTGCGAAAGATGCGGTCAGCCAGCTGGGTGGGCGCGTCCAGCGAGTTGCTGCGGGTTCTGAGGCGAAAATCCGATGTCTTCAGCTTCAGCACAATGGTCTTGCCTGCCAGGCCATGGGATTTGGCGCGGGCGCTGACCCGCTCCGCCTGCCGCCACAAAACGCCTTCCAGATCGGCCAGGCGCGACAAATCCGTGTTGAAAGTGGTTTCCGAGGAAATGGTCTTCATCTCCCCACCCGGATCGACGGGACGGGAGTCCTGGGCGTTGGCCATCCGGTGCAGCCACAGGCCGGTGGAGCCGTAGCGCCGCGCCAGTTCGCGTGGATCGGCGTCCTGCAATTGGCCGACCAGGGTGAGACCGTCGCGTTCCAGCTGTGCCTGCATCACTTTTCCCGCCCCGCGCATGATGCCGATCTTCTTGTCACGCAAAAAGCTTTTGGCTTCCGCCATCCCGATCACCGCAAAGCCGCGCGGCTTGTCCAGTTCGGAGGCCAGCTTGGCGAGGAACTTGTTGCCCGACAGTCCGACCGAGACGGTGATGGCGATTTCGCGTTCGATCCTTGCCGCCAGCGCCGCCATGGTCTGGGCCGGGGTGCGGTGATGGATGCGCTGGGTGCCCGACAGGTCGAGATAGGCTTCGTCGAGCGACAGTGGTTCCACCAGCGGCGTGAGCTCTTCCATCATCTGCCGGATTTGCCGCGCCACTTGCGCATAATGGGAATGGCGCGGCTTGAGGATCACGGCCTGCGGGCATAATCGCTTGGCCTGGAACATCGGCATGGCGGACCGCACGCCATAGGTGCGGGCGATGTAGCAGCAGGTCGAAACCACGCCGCGCGTTTCCCCGCCCACGATCAGCGGCCTGTCCTTCAGGGATGGATCGTCGCGCTTCTCGATGGCGGCATAAAAGGCGTCGCAGTCCATATGGGCGATCGCCAAGGTGTCGAGTTCGGGATGGGCCAGGACTCGTGTTGACCCACAGGCGGGACAAGGCGCGTCGGCTTTCGCGTCACTCAGACAGTCGCGGCAGAAGGCCGGCCAGGATTCTATTCCGGCCATAGCCATGCCGCGCCGCGAATCCCGCTGGAATCCCCGTGCATGTTTTTGACGATGTTGGGCGGCGCGCCCAGGGTGAAGGCATGTTTCTCCACCAGCGGCGGCAAGTCGCTGTAAAGCCGTGCGACATTCGACAGTCCGCCGCCTAGCACGATCACATCGGGGTCAAGGATGTTGACCACCGTCGCCACCCCGCGCGCCAGCCGGTCCACCAGCCGGTCCATTGCCGCGCGTTCTTGGGCGCCATCCGATGCGGCGATTTCTTCCGCCGTGACGCTGCGTCCCGTCGTGCGTGTGAACGCTGCGACGAGCGCCGGACCGCTGCACCAGCTCTCCATACAGCCGTGCTTGCCGCAATAGCAGGCGGGCGCGTTGGTAACTTCCTCCTTCGACGGGCTGGGAAGGGGAATATGACCCCACTCGCCGCAAACACCATGGGCGCCTTCCAGCACTTTGCCGTTCACCACCACGCCCCCGCCGACGCCGGTGCCGGCGATGACCCCGAACACAACTGTTGCGCTGGCCGCCGCCCCGTCACGGCTTTCCGACAGCGCAAAGCAGTTGGCGTCATTGGCCAGGCGCACGGCGCGGCCCAGTGACGTTTCAAGATCGCGATGGAACGGCTTTCCGTTCAACCAGGTCGAGTTGGCATTCTTGATCAGCCCTTGCGGCGTTTCGCAGCCTGGGATGGCAATACCGAGATTGCCCGCGCCGCCGCATTGCGCCTCAGCCTCGCGCACCAGTTCGCTGAGGGTTCGGATGGTGCCGCCATAGTCGCGCGCCGTCGCCACCCGCTTGCGCCAGCGTTCCACCCCGCCGGGGGC
>JBBSKJ010000123.1:0-7044 GCA_038256475.1 Micropepsales bacterium
CCCCCACGATCATGTTGGCGCCAGCCATGCGCGCGCCTTGAATGACATTCAATCCGATGCCGCCCAGGCCGAACACCACGACATTGGCGCCCGGTTCGACCTTGGCGGTGTTGATCACCGCGCCGATGCCGGTGGTGACGCCGCAGCCGATATAGCAAACCTTGTCGAAAGGCGCGTCCTGGCGGATTTTCGCCAGCGCGATCTCTGGCAGCACCGTGTGATTGGCGAAGGTGGAGCAGCCCATATAGTGATGGATCTTCTGGCCACCGATGGAAAAGCGCGAGGTGCCGTCGGGCATCACGCCCTGCCCCTGGGTGCCGCGGATCGAGGTGCACAGATTGGTCTTGTGCGAATTGCAGCTTTTGCACTGGCGGCATTCGGGCGTGTAAAGCGGAATGACATGGTCGCCCTTTTTCAGGCTGGTCACGCCGGGGCCGACATCGACCACCACGCCGGCGCCTTCATGGCCGAAGATCACCGGGAACAGGCCTTCGGGGTCGGCGCCGGAGCGGGTGAACTCGTCGGTATGGCAAACGCCGGTCGCCTTGATTTCGACCAGCACCTCCCCGGCCTTGGGCCCTTCCAGGTCCACCGTCTCGATCACCAGGGGTTTTCCGGCGGCATAGGCGACGGCGGCTCTTGTTTTCACGCGCTTGTATCCTTCACAGGCTTTCTTCCCCCGCGCGCGTCAGCGCATGTGGGGGAAGATGTCCGGCTGCGGGCTTGCCCGCGTGCCGGACAGATGGGGGCAAGTGTCTGAAATGTGCGGCATTTTGGTAATGGTTGCAAAGTGTTAGATTACGGCTAGGCTGCGGTTGGGCACCTTTTCTTCGAGCTGTCGACGTCATGCGTTCCTTGTCCCTTATGGGCCTCTCGGCTGGTCTTTGGCTCGCGTCCTTCGGCGCGGGCGCGGCGCAATCCGTGGCGACCGGCCTGGAAGTCAGGGTCAATCTGAACGCGGCGCGCAGCAGTGGTCCCCTGCTCTATCCCGGCGGGGAGTATTCCCGCTCCGTGCCGCAGCTTCTCTATCCCGGCCAGCGCAGCGGCGCCGTCACGCTCAATCCGCCCGGCACCCGCCGCGTGGTGCGTTCCGCCCCCCGTCCGGTGCAGCTGGCCAGCGCCCCGCCGCCGCCGCCGCGCGTCGCCACACCGGCGCCGGCCCCGGCTCCAAAGCCCGCCGCGCCCAAGCCCCCGGCGCCCGCGCCCCAGGTTGCCGGACCCAGCCCGTTCAATCCGCCCAACTACAGCAACATTTTCGGCGGACAGCCGGCCCAGACCGCCAAACCGGCGCCCACTCAGACCGCGAAGCCGGCGGCGCCCGCGCCGTCATCCGACACGGCCGGCCTGACCAAGCGCAGCGTGATCCTGTTTGCCAAGGACGCCTCCGATCCGGCCGAAGGTGCACTGGGCGCGATCAAATTCCTGGCTGCCGACCTCAATGCCGCCATGACCCGTCCCTCCAGCCGCGTCGAGCTGCAGGCCTTCGGTGGCGGCAAGGGTGACAAGGGCTCCGACGCGCGGCGGCTGTCGCTGCGCCGGGCACTGTCCATCCGCCAGGTCCTGATCAATGACGGCGTCTCGGCCGACCGTATCGATGTGCGCGCCATGGGCGGCGCCGAGGATTCCGGTCCGGCGGATCGCGTCGACGTCTACGTGCGGGCCTGACCGCAAGCCCGCTCCTGAGCGGCTCCTTTCAACAAGGTTCGCCATGCACTTCGTTCTTCTTGCCGCCATTCTCGTCTGCCTGGGCGCACCATGCGCGACAGCGAAGCAGAACAAGACCATCACCACCGCGGGGACCGGCATCGCCATCGCCTTGCCGGTAATCGCGGCAGGCATCACCGCCTATAAAGAGGACTGGACCGGCACCGCCGAACTGGCCGCCACCACGGTCGCCACGGTCGGCACCGCATTCGCCCTCAAGCAGGTCATCCACTCGCGCCGGCCCGACGGCAGCGACTTCAAGTCCTTCCCGTCCGACACCACCGCGCTGGCCGCATCAGGATCGTCGTTTTTGTTCCGGCGCTATGGCTGGCGATATGGTTTGCCGGCCTTCGCCGCCAGCCAGTTCGTGTCTTACAGCCGGGTCCAGGCCGACAAGCATCATTGGTACGACACATTGGCCAGTTCGGTGATCGCTTTCGGCTATGCCTCGCTGCTCACCACGCGATTTCAGAAGCGCTACAATATCTATTCCGAGATCCAGCCCGGACCAGATGGCGCGATGATCCGCATGTCTTACGATTTTTGATTTCTAGCGCAGCAGCGGTACCGCCACGTCGGTGAACTTGTTGACCCGCAAAAGCGGCGGGAACAGTTTCATCCACACGCCCACCACCAGCAGCGTGCCGACACCGCCCGCCACCACGGCCGGCACCGTGCCCAGAAGCGCGGCGGTGATGCCCGATTCAAAGTCGCCCAGTTCGTTGGAGGCGCCGATGAACAGCATAGAAACGCTGGAGACGCGGCCGCGCATGGTGTCGGGCGTGGCAAGCTGGATCAGGCTGCTGCGGATATTGACGCTGACCATGTCGGAGGCGCCCAGCACGAACAGCGCCAGCAGCGACAAAGGAAACCAGCTCGACAGGCCGAACACGATGGTGGCGATGCCGAATATCGCGACGGACGCGAACATGACGGGCCCCACATGCTGACGGATCGGCCAATGGGTGAGATAGAAAGCCATGACGAATGCGCCCACCGCCGGGGCGCTGCGCAGGAAACCCAGCCCCACCGGCCCGACATGCAGGATATCGCGCGCAAAAATGGGCAACAGCGCCGTCGCGCCGCCCAGCAGCACCGCGAACAGATCCAGCGAGATCGCCCCCAGCACCACGGGACGCGACCGCACAAAGCGCACGCCTTCGGCAACACGCTCATAGCGCGAGGCCTCGCTCGCTTCGGGCTTGAAACGCCGTCCGCCCAACCGCGCCACGATGACGCCCGCGCCCAGGAAGCCGGTGATGCAAAGCGCATAGACCGGCACCGGACCCAGCGCATAGAGAAAGCCGCCGATCGCGGGGCCGGAGATCACCGCCGCGGTGAAGAAGGACGAACTGAAGGCCATGGACCTGGCCAGCTTTTCCGGCGGCACCAGAAAGGCCAGCAGCGAAGAGCCCGACGGCCCGGCAAAGCCGCGCGCCGCGCCGAACAGCACCAGCACGATATAGAAGGGCCAGGCATCGTGCGGGTGATACAGCGACAGCGCCAGGAACAGCGCACTGCAAGCGGCCTGCAGCGCGGCGGACAGGCTGTAGACCCGGCGCTGGTTGAAGCGATCTGTGATGTCGCCGGCCGGCAGGGTGAGCAGGAACATGGGCAGGAACTGGCACAGTCCCACCAGCCCGAGCGCCAAGGCCGTGCGCTCCATCTCATAAATCTGCCAGCCGATGGCGACCGACTGAACCTGGATCGCGACGGTGGAGAGAAAGCGCGCGCCCACGAACAAATTTAGATCGCGCGCGCGGTAGATGCTGGTGGCGGTGTCGCTCATGGACATCGCTCACCTAACATGCGCGGCCCAAAAGGAAAGACCCTTGATGGCGGCGATCAGCCGCTATTCTGCAGGCGCAGGGTCTGCACGTTCATCCCGTCCTGAACCTGGAAGCGGGTCTTGTCGAAGCCCGGCTTGGAGAGCACCGGACGGGCATCACGCGAAAAGCCGTAAGGCTCCTGCGGCAGGCCGATCCATGTGTAATCCATCTCGCCATTGGCATTGAAATCCTGGAAGGCCTGGATGGCATAGGTCCCGGGCGGGATGCCGCTCAGGGTGATGGTGGTTTGCCCAGCCTGCGCCTTTACATCGGCGCTGGCGACCGGCTCGGCGTCGTCATGGGGATAGCTGGCCTCGTCGTACAGGCCCAGCCTGAGGATGCCGCCCTTGGGCGACACGCCCTGGACATGGATCACCAGGGTAGCCTTGCCGCCTTGTGTCTGCGCTCGGGCTGGCGCGACCAGCCCCATCAGGCTGACCGCAAGCAGCGCTAGGGCCGTCCAGGCCGGAGCAAAGCGGTGGAATCCAGGCATGATCTCCCTTCTCCCGAAGGCGCTCTCGTCATCAACACGCCGGAAGTTTCCATATCCGAAATGAACCGGACCTTAAGGGCGAAAATCAGGCCAGCGAGGGTTCAAGCTTTTTGCAGGCGTCGATCAGGGCCTTCACCGCGTCGGACGACTTGGTCAGTCCAGCCTTCTCATCGGCCGTCAGATCCAGCTCAACCACACGTTCCACGCCCTTGTCGCCGATCACCACCGGCAGACCGACAAAAAGGTCCTTGATGCCATAGGCGCCGTTGACGTGAACCGCGCAGGGCAGCACGCGCTTCTGATCCTTGAGATAGCTTTCCGCCATGGCGATGGCGCTGGTGGCCGGGGCGTAATAGGCCGAGCCGGTCTTGAGCAGGCCGACAATCTCGGCGCCGCCATTGCGGGTGCGGTCCACGATCTGGTCCAGACGATCCTGTTTGATCCAGTCCATCTTCACCAGTTCGGGCAGCGCGATGCCGGCCACGGTGGAGAAGCGCGGCATCGGCACCATGGTGTCGCCATGACCGCCCAGCACGAAAGCCGAAACATCTTCGACGCTGACATTGAGTTCATCGGCGAGGAAATGGCGGAAGCGCGCGCTGTCCAGCACACCGGCCATGCCCACGATCTTGTTGTGCGGAATGCCGGAGAATTTCTGCAGCGCCCAGACCATGGCATCCAGCGGGTTGGTGATGCAGATCACAAAGGCATCGGGACAGTTGGCCTTGATGCCCGCACCCACCGACGCCATGACTTTCAGATTGATGCCGATCAGATCGTCACGGCTCATGCCGGGCTTGCGCGGCACGCCGGCGGTGACAATCACCACATCGGCGCCGGCGATGTCGGCATAGCTGTTGGTGCCGCTGAGCTTGGCGTTAAAGCTGTCGACCGGCGCCGACTGGGCCAGGTCCAGCGCCTTGCCCTGAGGCAGGCCTTCGGCGATGTCGAAGATCACCACATCGCCCAGTTCCTTCAGGGCCGCGAGATGGGCAAGCGTGCCGCCGATCTGTCCGCCGCCGATAAGAGCGATTTTCTTGCGCGCCATGGTGAAATCCCCGTTGCAAATCCGCTGGCTACCTAGCCGCTTGGGGGCTTTCCGGCAAGCCGGCAGATCGTCCCGCCCCTCAAGGGCAAGGCGAAACAGGGTCAAAGAAAAGGCCGGGTGCGAACACCCGGCCTTTCTTTCTTCGGTCCGAAGAAGAAGCGAAAGTTAGATCGCTTCCTTCAGTTCCTTGGAGGCGCGGAACGCAACCTTCTTGGACGCCTTGATCTTGATGGCTTCGCCGGTGGCGGGATTGCGGCCCATGCGCGGACCGCGCTTGCGCACGACGAGGATGCCCAGACCATTCAGGCGGATACGCGCGCCCTTCTTCAGATGCTTGGTCACCAGGGCGATGATGTCTTCCAACATCTCATTGGCCTTCTTCTGGGAAAGCTCGTGCTTCTCAGCGAGCTGGCCGGCGAGTTGGCGGGTGGAAACGGTTTCGACTTTTACGGTTTTTGCGGCGGTTGCCATTGGGATTCTCCCTCTAACGAATCAAACAGATGAGCCTGATTTTACGGCATTTCCCGCAAGATAAAGTGGTCCCATCTCAAAAAAGCACAATAAATTGGGGCTTTTTCAACGACCGGAGCGCCAGCGGAGGTCGAATTCATCAGCTTGTGGGAAGAAAAGCCCGAAAAATGGGGCTTTTTTGGCCTTCGCGGAGCGCTCAAAAGCAAACGGGCCGCGGCGGAAATCCGGCGCGGCCCGTCAAACTTGTCCCATGGCCAACCTTCGGTTGGCGGTGCTTTTTGCGACTCAGGCGGCGGTGTCGGAAGCCTGTGTCTCGCTGGCGTTATCGGTGCGCTCGGTGATGCGGGCCGACTTGCCGGTGCGTCCACGCAGATAATAGAGCTTGGCGCGGCGGACCTTGCCCTTGCGCACCACGGTCACCGAATCCACCAGCGGCGAATAGACCGGGAAGACGCGTTCCACGCCTTCGCCATAGGAGATCTTGCGCACGGTGAAGCTTTCGTTCAGGCCGGCGCCCTGGCGGGCAATGCAGACGCCTTCAAAGGCCTGCAGGCGTTCGCGGGTCTTGTTGGCCTTGGCCTTCTCGTCATAGGTCACGTCGACCACCTTGACGCTCACCTTCAGCGTGTCGCCGGGGCGAAATTCGGGATGCGCCTTGGCGCGCACCGCCTTCATCTGTTCGGCTTCAAGTTCCTGCAAAAGGTTCATTTTCTTGATCTTTCGTGCGTCGAAACGGCGATAGAGCCGGGGCATATAGACTAGGACTTGGGCTTTTCATAGAGGGTCCAGAGGTCGGGACGCCGGGCCCTGGTCAGGCTTTGGGCCTGGTCATGGCGAAATTTGGCGATTTTCGAATGATTTCCGCCACTTAAGACTTCCGGGATCGGCCGACCTTCAAACTCTTGCGGGCGGGTATAATGGGGGTATTCCAAGAGCCCCGAGGTGAAGCTTTCCTCGGCGGTGGAGGCATGGTCCCCCAGCACCCCGGGTATCAGCCGGACCGCGGCTTCAACCAGCGCCATGGCGGCGATTTCGCCCCCTGCCAGCACGAAATCGCCGAGGGAGATTTCCTCGATTTGCCGCGCCTCGATCACCCGCTGGTCCAAGCCCTCGAACCGCCCGCACAGCAGGATGGCGCCGGGCCCCGCCACCAGTTCGCGCACTCTTTTCTGATTGAGGGGCATTCCGCGCGGCGACAGATAGATCAGTGGACGCGCATCATCGGATTTTTGGGCGCGCACCGCATCGATCGCGCTCGCGGCGACATCGGCGCGCATCACCATGCCCGGACCGCCGCCGGACGGCGTGTCGTCAACGGTGCGATGCTTGCCCAACCCATGATCGCGGATGTCGCGGACCTCCAGCGACCAGAGATTTTTCTCCAGTGCCTTGCCCAGCAGCGAGATGCCCAGCGGGCCCGGAAACATTTCCGGAAACAGCGTGAGGATGGTGGCGCGCCAGCTACTCGACATGGTCGCCCGCTTCATCCTCTTCGGGTA
>JBBSKJ010000124.1:0-7040 GCA_038256475.1 Micropepsales bacterium
GACCCGCAATCGAACTGGCTGGCCCGGGTGGTATTTCCGGAAAAGACCGATCACTTCACCGTCAGTGTCGATCTGACGGTCGAGATGAATGTGATCAATCCCTTCGACTTTTTCCTGGAGCCGGAGGCCGAAGAGTTTCCCTTCACCTACGCGCCGGACCTGAAGGCGGAGCTGGAGCCTTACTTGCGCCCCAGCAACATCGGCAAAAGCTTCGACGCCTATCTTGCCAAGGTCAGCCGCGAGAAAAAACAGACCACCAATTTCATCTTCGATCTCAATGCGCAGATCTCACGCGACATTTCCTATTTGATCCGCATGGAGCCCGGCATCCAGACGCCGGAGGAAACCCTGTGCAAGGGCTCGGGCTCCTGCCGCGACTCCGCCTGGCTGCTGGTGCAGATGCTGCGCCATCTGGGGTTGGCGGCGCGGTTCGCCAGCGGTTACCTGATTCAATTGAAGCCGGATGTGAAATCGCTGGATGGCCCTTCGGGCACCGAGGTGGATTTCACCGACCTGCATGCCTGGTGCGAAGTCTATCTGCCGGGCGCGGGCTGGGTCGGGCTTGATCCCACCTCAGGCCTGTTCGCCGGCGAAGGCCATATCCCGCTGGCCTGCGCCGCCAGTCCGACCCAGGCCGCGCCGATCTCGGGCGCGGTGGAAAAAGCCGAAGTGCTGTTCGACTTCGACATGAGCGTGACGCGGGTCAAAGAACCGCCGCGCGTCACCAAGCCCTATAGCCCGGAGCAATGGGCCGAGATCGAGAAGCTGGGCGACGAGGTCGACCGCGTTCTGGGCAGCCATGACGTGCGGCTGACCATGGGCGGCGAGCCGACCTTCGTTTCCATTGACGACCGCACCCATGCCGAATGGCACACCGCCGCCGTCGGGCCGACCAAGCGCGCTTTGGCCGACACGCTGATCCGCCGCTTGCGGGAGCGTTTTGCGCCCGGCGGGATGCTGCATTACGGCCAGGGCAAATGGTATCCCGGCGAATCCCTGCCGCGCTGGGCCTTCGCGCTTTACTGGCGCACCGATGGCGTGCCCTTGTGGAAGAGCGCCGAGCGCGTCGCGCCGGAGCATGTGAACTACCAGCCCACCCTGGACGACGCCAAGGCGCTGACCGATGCCGTCGCCCAGCGCCTGGGCCTGGATGGGTCTTATGCCCTGCCGGCCTATGAGGACTTCTGGCATCACCTGGCGCAGGAACGCGCCCTGGCCGCCAATGTCGATCCGCGCGATTCCAAGCTGGAAGATCCCGAACTGCGCGCCCGCCTGGCGCGGGTGTTTGAGCGCGGCCTGTCTCATGCCGTTGGCTATGTTCTGCCGGTGGAAATGGGCACCAGAAGCTGGATCAGCGAACACTGGACCACCCGCAGCGGCCATCTGTTCCTGCTGCCCGGTGACAGCGCCATTGGCTTTCGCCTGCCGCTCAATTCATTGCCCTATGTGCCGCCGCAACAGCGCAACTTCGTGCCACCGCCCGATCCTTTTGCCCCGCTGCCGAGCTTCGATGACGCGCGCCACCCGATGGAGCCGCGCGACCAGAGCGGCCAGAGCTACACAAATGGTTACACCAACGGGCATGGCAATGGCCGCGCCGCGCCCGTCGAAAGCTCGCTGCGCGCCGTCAGTACCGAGATCACCAACCTGGCCAGCGAGCCGGTGGTTCGCACCGCCCTGACGGTGGAACCGCGCGATGGCCGGTTGTGCGTGTTCATGCCGCCGACACCCGCCGCGGCGGATTATTTCACCTTGCTGCAAGCGGTGGAAGAATGCGCCGAAGCGCTGGATGTGGCGGTGCATATCGAAGGCTATCCGCCGCCCTATGATCCGCACGTCAATGTCATCAAGGTGACGCCCGATCCGGGCGTGATCGAGGTCAACATCCATCCCGCCAAGGACTGGCGCGAGCAGGTCGAGATCACCAAGGCGCTGTACGAGGAAGCCGCCGCCTGCCGTCTTTCCACCGAGAAATTCCTGCTGGATGGGCGCCACACCGGCACCGGCGGCGGCAATCATATCGTGGTGGGGGCACAGACGCCGCCGGACTCGCCCTTCCTGCGCCGCCCCGACATGCTGAAAAGCATCATCGCCTATTGGCAGAACCATCCGGCGCTGTCCTACCTCTTCTCCGGCCTGTTCATCGGGCCCACCAGCCAGGCACCGCGCATCGACGAAGCGCGGCATGACTCGCTGTATGAACTGGAAATCGCGTTCAACGAGATTCCGTCGCGCGCCGCGGCCAACATTCCGCCCTGGCTGGTGGACCGGGTGTTCCGCAATCTGCTGGCTGATTCCACCGGCAATACCCACCGCACCGAAATCTGCATCGACAAGCTCTATTCACCCGACGGTCCCACCGGCCGGCTGGGGCTGGTGGAATTCCGCGGCTTTGAGATGCCGCCGCATGCCGAAATGAGCCTGGCGCAATCGCTGCTGTTGCGCGCCCTGATCGCGCGTTTCTGGCGCGAGCCTTATCAGTCCAATCTGGTGCGCTGGGGCACCGGCCTGCATGACCGCTTCATGCTGCCGCATTTCATCTGGACCGACCTGGAAGATGTCATCGGCGACTTGAACGCCCACGGCTTCAGCTTTGACGCCGAATGGTACCGCCCGCATTGGGACTTCCGTTTCCCCAAGATCGGCGCCGTGCAATATGACGGCGTCGGGCTGGAAATCCGCACGGCCCTGGAACCCTGGAATGTGATGGCCGAGGAAGGCGCACCCGGCGGCACCGTGCGTTACGTCGATTCTTCCGTCGAACGGCTGGAAGTCAAAGTCAGCGGCCTGACCCAGGGCCGCCACAAGGTGCTGGTCAATGGCCGCGAAGTTCCCCTGCGGGCCACGGCACAAAGCGAGGCGGTGGCGGGCGTGCGCTTCAAGGCCTGGAAACCCGCCCATGGCCTGCATCCCACAATCGGCGCGCATGGCCCGCTGGTGCTGGAAATCTGGGATGGCTGGCGCAAGCGTTCGATGGGCGGCTGCACCTATCATATCGCCCATCCCGGCGGGCGCAATTTCGAGATTTTCCCGGTCAACGCCTATGAGGCCGAAGGGCGGCGATTAGCGCGTTTCGAGCCGATGGGTTTCACCGGCGGCCTGTTCGAGCCCGTCAGGGAGGAAGCCAGCCCGGATTTCCCCTACACTCTGGACTTAAGACGTTAGGGGAGCATTGATTCGCACCGTGTTGGAAGTGGCGCTCGAACCACGCTTTGACGAATTGCGCGATGGCGAAGGCCTGGTGCGGCCGCACTGGCGCGCCTTTGCCCGCACGCTATCGGGCCTGTCGCCGGAAGAATTCGAGCGCCGCCAGGCATCGGCGCGCGCCACGGTCCAGGACAATGGCGTCACCTACAATGTCTATGACGATCGCGGCGGCCATGCGCGGCCCTGGCAACTCGACATCGTGCCCTTTATCCTGTCGGCCGGCGACTGGGCCGCGATCGAAGCGGCGGTGATCCAGCGCGCCCATCTGGCCGACCTGCTGCTGCGCGATCTCTATGGCCCCCAGCGGCTGATGCGCGAAGGCGTGCTGCCGCCGCATCTGGTCACCGGTCATCCGCAATTCCTGCGCCCGCTCTGCGGCACCAAGCCGGCGCACGATGTCCATGTGCATCTGTATTCCGCCGATCTGGCGCGCGGGCCCGACGGATCGTGGAAAGTCATGGCATCGCGCGCTGACGCGCCGGGCGGCCTTGGCTATGCGCTGGAAAACCGCCTGGTGGTGTCGCAGACCTTCCCGGAGAATTTTGGCGATCTCCGGGTCGCGCGGCTGGCCGCCTTCTTCAACGCCTATAAAGAGAATGTGCTCAATCTGGGCGGCTCGCGCCGCGACCGCGCCGTGCTGCTGACGCCCGGACCCTACAACGAAGCCTATTTCGAGCATGTCTATCTCGCCCATTATCTCGGCCTGACGCTGGTGCAGGGCGATGATCTGGCGGTGCGCGACGGACAGGTATTCCTGAAGACCCTGACGGGGCTGGAAAAGGTCGCCTGCATCTTCCGCCGCGTGGATTCGGATTTCTGCGACCCGCTGGAGTTTCGCGGCGACAGCGCGCTGGGTGTGCCCGGCCTGGTGGAAGCGGTGCGTTCCGGCGGCGTGGTGATGGCCAATGCGCTGGGCGGCGGGGTAATCGAATCGCCCGCCATGGATGCCTACCTTCCGGCGGTGTGCGATGTGCTGCTGGACGAAGAGCTGAAGATTCCCGACATCGCCACCATCTGGTGCGGTACCGAATGGGGCCGCAAGGCGGCGCTGTCGCGGCTGAACAAGTCCATGCTGCGCGACGCGTTTGACGCCCGTCCGCTTTTTTCGCGCAATTCCAGCGCCCGTTTGGGATCGGACCTCAGCAAGGAAGAGCGCGAGCGCGCCATCGCCCATCTGGGTCGCCGCGGCGAGAACATGGTGCTGCAGGAAATTTCCCCGCTGGGCATGGCGCCGGTATTCGAGAATGGCAAATTTTCCGCCCGGCCGGTTTCGCTGCGCGTCTTCGCCGCCTGGACGCCGTCGGGATGGATGGTGATGCCGGGCGGGCTGACCCGCGTCGCCGCCGATAACACGGTGCGGGCTCTTTCCATGCAGTCGGGCGCCTCGTCCAAGGATGCCTGGGTGCTGTCATCCGCGCCGGTGTACAATTTCAGCCTGCTGGCCAATGGCGGCAAACCGCTGGAAATCAAGCGGTTGGGCGAATCCGCGCCCAGCCGCGCCATGGACAATCTGTTCTGGCTGGGCCGCTATGCCGAGCGCACCGAGAATTTTGTGCGCATCCTGCGCGCCGTGGCGGCGCGGCTGAACGACGAACCGGCCGGCGCGCTGGAAGTGGCGCGCAAGCTTTTGGTCCCCTTCAGCCAGGCCAGCGATTCCCCGATCGAGGAGATCGCCGGCGAGGCCGAACTGATCGAGGAAATGCAGCTGCTGATCTATGGCGGCAAGGTCAGCCGCGGGCTGCAAAGGTTGCTGCTGCGGGTGGAACAGACCGCATGGTCGGTGCGCGACCGGCTGTCGCTGGACACCTGGCGCACCATTCATGCCCTGACCGCCCAGGAGGAATTGCCGCCGCCGGATGCGCCGTTCGAAGCCCCGGCGGCACGCTTTTATCTCGACGCTCTGGTGCGCCGCGCCGCTGCCCTGTCGGGTCTGTCGGCGGAGAACATGACGCGCGGACCCAACTGGCTGTTCATGGATCTGGGCCGGCGGCTGGAGCGCGCCCAGCACCTGGCCTGGCTGGTGCGCCAGACGGTGGGAGAGTCAGACGCGCGCGAGACAGAGCATTTGCGCATCGTGCTGGAGATCGCCGACAGCGCCATGACCTATCGCTCGCGCTACCTCAACGCCTTCCAACTCGTACCCTTTGTCGATCTTCTGCTGCTGGACGAGCACAATCCGCGTTCCTGCGCCTTCCAGCTCGCCGCCATCGAAAGTCATTTGCGCGAACTGCCGCGCATCACCCTGGCCCAGCGCAGCGACATGCCGCGCACCATCGCCCATGAGATGCGCGCAGAGGTCACCGACGCCCATCCGGCGCGGCTGGCCTTTTGCGAGAGCGGTCGCCGCCCGGGCCTGATCGAACTGACCGAATCGATCCATTTCGATGCCGCGCTGCTGTCCGACGCCATTGCCGACGCCTATTTCCAGCATGCCAGCCGCCGCCGTACCGGCGCAGCGGGGCACAGTTGATGGCTCGCCGTCCCGGTTTGACTGCCATCCTTCGACACGCTCAGGATAAGGCGTGTTTTCCAGTCCTCATGGTGAGCTTATCGAACCATGTCAAACCGGAATAGCGCTGATGGAGTATAAAGTCCGCCACCGCACCACCTACCGCTATCTGCAGGATGTTTCCCATTCCTGGCACCTGGCGCACTTACGCCTGCGCACCACGCCCGCCCAGACGGTGCATGACAGCACGATCACCTTCAGCCTGGAACCGGCCAACCGGGTGGAGCGCAACGACTATTTCGACAATCCTTGCGAATGGTTTTCCCTCGACCAGCCACACGCCCAGCTGGAAGTGATTGCCGAGAGCCATGTCACGGTCGAGCCGCGCCCGGAAAGAACTTCGCGCGACAGCCTGACCTGGGAAGAAGTGCGCCGCCTGCTGGAAAATCCCATCGACGAGGAAGCGCGCGATGCGGTGCAGTTCATGTTCGATTCCCCGCTGACCAGTTTCAAAAGCGACATCGCCGGTTATGCGGCGGTGAGCTTCCCGCCGGGCCGCCCGCTGCTGACCGGGGCGATGGAATTGATGAACCGCATTCACAAGGATTTTCGCTACGACACCACCGTCACGGACGCCTCGACGCCGGTGGACCGGGTGTTTGAGATCCGCGCCGGTGTTTGCCAGGACCTGGCGCATATGGGCATCGCGGCGATGCGCAGCCTTGGGCTGCCCGCCCGCTATGTCTCGGGCTACCTGCTGACCCAGCCGCCCCCGGGCATGACGCGCATGCTGGGCGCCGATGCCAGCCATGCCTGGTTCAGCGTCTGGGCGCCGCCGTTCGGCTGGGTCGATCTGGATCCCACCAACAATGTGCTGGTCAGCGCCAGCCATGTCACATCTGCCTGGGGCCGCGACTATGGCGATGTCGCGCCGGTGGCCGGTATTATTCTGGGCGGCCATGACCATGTCGTGGATGTGGGTGTTGACGTGATCCCCGTCGATCAGGTTGCCCCTTAGGACCGGCCACGATAAAGCAAAGCCGCTAATCCCGGGCCTTCCATGACGTCTTCCCTGATTCTTGCCATTGCGCTGGCCGCCTGTTGCGCGACCATGATTGGGGGCCTGCTGGCTCTAAAGCTGGCGGACAAGCTGCCGCTGGTGATGGCTTTTTCCGCCGGCGCGGTGATCGGCGTGGCGTTCTTCGACCTGGCGCCCGAAGCGCTGGAAGCCGGCGCCGGCATCTACAGCGCCAGCGAATTGCTGGCGGTCGCGGCGCTGGGATTCTTTTTATACACCGTGCTCGACCGCACCGTGGCGCGGCACGATTGCCAGGGCCAGGCCAATCCGGCGCGCGGCATGGTGGGCGCGGCGAGTTTCTCCGCC
>JBBSKJ010000125.1:0-7022 GCA_038256475.1 Micropepsales bacterium
GGTGCTGGTGCGCGACGGCGGGGTGATTTTCATTCCGCCCCAGCTGGCCGAACGGGTGGTGCGCCAGTCCGAACGCATTCGTTTGCGCGACATCTTCGGCCATCTGCGGCTGAAGGAAGGCAAGTACACCGCAGGCCAGATCGACCGTCCCTGGACGCCGGAGATCGAAGCCGACTTCGCCGGATATCTGCGCCAGAATATCGGCAATCTGCCGGTGGCCCGACCGCAGATTCAGGAATATCTGGACGACATGGCCAAAGGCGCCAAGCGCTAAGCCTTGGTAACGGCCTGCGCCACCAAATCCGACACCAGCTTGGTGGGGTGCGGACGCACGGCGGCTGCATAGAGGCTTGTCAACACCACGCAGATGGTGCCGGTGTCCGGATCGGCCCATGACAAAGTGCCCGTCGAGCCATTGTGACCGAAGGTGCGAGGTCCGCAGGCGGGCGACCCGATTCTTGGCAACAGGCAGAAGCCCAGCCCCTGCGGCATAAGGCCGGGCGGCAACTGGTTGGTGATCATCAGGGCTTCGGTCTCGGGCTTCAGAATACGGCCGCGCTTGAAAAGGAATTCATCATAGAAGCGCGCAATGTCCGATGCCGGGCCCAGCGCCCCGCCCCAGGGTGCGCTCAGGTCTCGCCAATAGTCACTGTTCCAGTTCCAATTTTTCCAGCTCAGCTTGCCGGCCTCGGTCATGGCGGGGGCGCCCTGGCTGGCGACGGTGGAGGCCTTGGGCCGTCCGCGCAGACCCAAACCGGTTTTGCCCATTCCCAGCGGCCGGTAGATTGTCTGTTCCAGGAATTGCGGGAACGGCGTGCCGCTGATCTGTTCGGCAATATACGACGCCAGCAGGATGCCCATGCTGGAATAGGAATAGCCGGAGCCGGGCGCGAATTTCAGCGGCGCCTTCAGCGCGCCATCGCGGTAACTGCTCAGCGGCGCCTGCTTCTCGCGCATCATTTCATCGTCCGCCAGCATGTCGGGAAGCCCGCTATTGTGGGTCAGGCAGTGGCGGATGGTGATCGCCTCACGCCCGTCGCCGGTGAAGGCGGGAAAGAACCTCGTCACCTTGTCATCCAGGCTGAGCTTGCCGGCATCGACCAGGGTCATCACCGCCGCCGCTGTCATGGGCTTGGTGATGGAGGCCAGCAGAAAAACGGGATCGGCACCCTTGGCGGTGCCGAAGTTGCGCGCGAAGGAACGGCTGGGGCCCTGTGTCACCAGGATGGAAGCGCCCTGGACCCGGCCATCGCCGACCCAGGTCTCCATCACCTTGACGGCCTGGTCCAGTTTGGCGCGGTCCCAGTTTGCGGTCGCAGCATTGGCAACCTGCGGCATCTGGCTGGCGATCATGGTGGCCCCCGCTGCTTTCAGCATGTTCCGGCGATTCATTGTGTCCCCCGTTTTGCATTGGTCTAACACGCCCATCCAAAAATCGCATCGGTCGATAGCCAGTTTGGGTTGGACCGGCCGAAGAACGCGCCCTAGAAGGGCATAAGAGCATCGCCCGCAGGAGAAAATCATGAGCAAGATGTCGCCGCAGGAAATGGCGCAGATACTGGCGAAGGGGCTTTTGTCCTTCCCCGTCACCCATTTCGGCAAGGACTTCCATTTCCAGGAAGGCCCTTACCGCGAACATTGCGCCTGGCTCCTGAGCTTCAAGCGCCTGACCGGCCTGTTCGCCGCAGGCGGCACCGGCGAGGTCTTTTCGCTGACCCCCAATGAAGTCGGCACCGTCGTCACGGCCGCGGTGAAGGAAACCAATGGCCAGACCCCGGTAATCGCGGGCTGCGGCTATGGCACCGCCATCGCGGTCGAACTCGCCAAGTCGGCGGAAGCAGCGGGCGCTGACGGCTTGCTGCTGCTGCCGCCCTATCTGATGACGCCCAATCAGGAAGGGTTGATGGCCCATGTCGAATCCGTGTGCAAAGCCACCAGGATCGGCGTCATCGTCTACAATCGCGACAATGCCGTGTTGACGGCTGACAGCCTGGCGAAACTTTGCGAGCGCAATCCCAATCTGGTCGGCTTCAAGGATGGCGTCGGCGACATCGAACTGATGATGCGGGTCTATGCCAGGATGGGCGATCGCCTCACCTATATCGGCGGGCTGCCGACGGCGGAAACCTTCGCCCTTCCCTATCTGGAGATGGGCGTCACCACCTATTCCTCGGCGATCTACAATTTCATGCCGGAATGGGCACTGGCCTTTTATGACGCGGTGCGCGCCAAGGATCACGCCAAGGTGATGACGGGGCTGAAGGAATTCGTGCTGCCCTATATCGCCATCCGCAATGAGAGCAAGGGTTACGCGGTTTCCATCGTCAAGGCGGGCATGACGGCCGTCGGCCGCACCGCCGGCCCGGTACGCGCGCCGTTGACCGACCTGAACCCGGATCAGTTCGCGCGGCTGAAAAAGCTGATCGACGCTGCCAAGCCGGTTTAAGGCTCGACCATTTGTCGTCTAGGATGCGCCGATGACGGGCGCATCCTTCTGGGCACAGTTCGAACTGCATCAGCTTCGCTGCTTTGTCGCGGCGGCCGAGGAACTGCATTTCGGCCGCGCCGCGGTGCGTATGAACATGACCCAGCCGCCTCTGTCGCGGCAGATTCAACTGTTGGAACATGTGCTGGGCGTCAAGCTGCTGGACCGCACCAGCCGCGCGGTGAAACTGACCCCGGCGGGCCGCGTGTTTCTGCTGGAGGCGCGCCGCATACTGCGCCTGACCGAAAGCGCGGCGCTTGCGACACGCCGCATCGCATCGGGAGAAGCGGGCACCATCACGCTGGGTTTCACCGCCGCCAGTGGCTACAGCTTCCTGCCGCGCTTGCTGCTGCAGCGCGCCAGCCACGCGCCCAATATCGATATCGCGCTGAAAGAAATGGTTTCCAGCGAACAGGTGGAAAGCCTGCTCACCGGGCGCATCGATGTCGGGCTGCTGCGCCCGCCAATCGAACGCGGCGAATTCACCACCCTGAAGGTGGCCAGCGAACAGCTGGTGGCGGCACTTCCCTTCGGCGATCCCAGGCTTTCGGGGGCTTCGCTGGATTTAAAGGATTTCGATGGCAAGCCGTTGATCATGTATGCGCCGGAAGGGGCACGCTATTTCCACGACATGCTGAGCGGGCTGTTCAAGGCCGCAGGCGTGACGCCCGTCGCGATCCAGTCGCTCAGCCAGATCCATTCCATGCTGGCGCTGGTGCGCGCCGGCATGGGCGCTGCCCTGGTGCCGGAAGCCGCCATGTCGCTGCATTTCGATGATGTCCATTTCCGCCCTGTGCACACTGTCCCTGCGGCCCCGGTCGAACTGTTCGCGGCCTGGCGCAGCGACAATGACAATCCCGCGCTGGCGGCCTTTCTGGACCTGTTGCGCGGCAACGAAACAGACAATGAACTGAACGCGGGTGCAGCATCGGATTGATGCTAATCCGGCATTGATCGCTTGAACCTTTGGCTTGGACCGGCCAATCTCTCCCGGCCTATTTTGGGCCAATAACGCCGCCACAACGCCGCGAAAGAGGGATGCGATCCATGACCGACGCCGCCGACACGCGCAACAGTCACGTCCGCTTCTGGATTATCGCTGTCCTGTTCATCGTTTCCTCGGTCAATTATGCCGAGCGCGCCACCTTGTCCTACACCGCCACCCAGATGGCGGAGGAGTTCAGCATCAGCACCGTGCAGCTGGGCTGGATGTTTTCGGCCTTCGCCTGGTCCTATGCCGCGGCGCAGGTGCCCGGCGGCGCATTGCTGGACCGCTTCGGTTCGCGCTCCGTCTATCTCTGGGCCATCTTCCTGTGGTCCATCTTCACTTTCCTGCAGGCCTTTGCCGGGGCACTGGCCTTCATTCCGGTATGGATCAGCATCGTGATGCTCAGGGCCATGGTCGGCTTTGCGGAAGCGCCGTCGTTCCCCGCCAACGCCCGTATCGTCGCCAACTGGTTTCCCACCCCGGAGCGCGGCACCGCCAGCGCCATCTTCAATTCCTCGCAATATTTTTCGCTGGTCGCCTTCGCGCCCCTGATGGGTTACGTCACGGGTGAGTTTGGCTGGCGCTACACCTATCTGGTGATGGGCGGCGTCGGCCTTTTGAGCTGGGCGCTGTTCTGGGCGGTCGTCCATTCGCCCTCGCGTCACAAGTCGATCAGCAAGCGCGAATACGCCCATATCGAAGAGGGCGGCGCACTGGTCAATCTTGACCGCCCGGCCGCCACGGCCCAACCGATCCGCTGGAGCGCGGTGGGCCAGCTTCTCGCCAACCGCATGCTGCTGGGTATCTATCTGGCGCAATATTGCATCACCGCCATGACCTATTTCTTCGCCACCTGGTTCCCGGTCTATCTGATTAAGGCGCGCGGTCTTTCCATCATGGAAGCCGGCTTCGCCGCCGCCGCGCCGGCGCTGGCGGGTTTCGTGGGCGGCGTGCTGGGCGGTGTGCTGTCGGATATGCTGCTGCGCAAGGGCCTGCCGCTATCCACCTCGCGCAAGATTCCCATCCTGGTCGGCCTGCTGATTTCCTGCGCCATTCTGCTGTGCAACTTCACAGACTCCCGTGTTCTGGTCCTGTCGTTCATGGCCATCGCCTTCTTCGGCAAGGGCGTCGCCTCGCTGGGCTGGGCGGTGATGAGCGATGCCGCGCCGCGTGAAGCCACCGGCCTGTCGGGCAGCATCTTCAACCTGTTCGGCAATACCGCCGGCATTGTCACCCCGCTGGGCATCGCCTACATCCTCCATGCCACCGGCAACAATTGGGAATTGGCGCTGATCTTCGTCTTCGCCCATTCGATCGTCGCCATGCTCAGCTATGGCTTCATCGCAGGCGAGATCAAACGCGTGGTGCTGAGGCCCGTCTAACCTTCGGAACATTTGGCCATGCCTGAGAAAATCAGCGGAGCGCCGCGCGTCACGGACATGAAAGTCATACCCGTCGCCGGACAGGACAGCATGCTGCTGAATCTGTCGGGCGCGCATGGGCCGCTTTTCACCCGCAACCTTGTGATCCTGACCGACAATGCCGGCCGCACGGGCGTGGGCGAAGTGCCGGGCGGCGAGAAGATCCGCCAGACGCTTGAGGACTCGCGCGATTTGGTGGTGGGCCAGACCGTTGGCAACTGGAACCATGTGTTGTGCGAGGTGGGCCGCCGCTTCGGCGATCGCGATGCCGGCGGACGGGGTTTGCAGACTTTCGACCTGCGCATCACGGTCCATTGCCAGGCGGCGCTGGAGTGCGCCCTGCTCGATCTTTTGGGCCAGCATTTGGAAGTGCCGGTCTGCGCCCTGCTTGGCGAAGGCCAGCAGCGCGGCGCGGTCGAGATGCTGGGCTATCTGTTCTATATCGGCGACCGCAAGAAGACGACGCTGCCCTATCGCGCCAACCACTCCACCAATCGAAGTGGGGGCGATGACTGGATTCGCCTGCGCGACGAGGAGGCCCTTAACGCCAAGGCCGTGGTGCGGCTGGCGGAAGCCGCATACGAGCGCTACGGCTTTAACGACTTCAAGCTCAAGGGCGGCGTGCTGCCGGGCGAGCAGGAAATGGAAGCGGCAGCTGCGCTGGCGCAGAACTTCCCCAAGGCGCGCATCACGCTGGACCCCAACGGCGCCTGGTCACTGAAGGAAGCGGTCGCACTGTGCAAGGGCAAGGGCCATATCCTGGCCTATGCCGAGGATCCCTGCGGCGCGGAAGACGGCTATTCAGGCCGCGAGATCATGGCGGAATTCCGCCGCGCCACCGGCCTTCCCACCGCCACCAACATGATCGCCACCGACTGGCGGCAGATGGTGCATGCGCTAGAGTTGGGATCGGTGGACATTCCGCTGGCCGATCCGCATTTCTGGACCATGCGCGGCTCGGTGCGGGTGGCGCAGATCTGCGCCGATCGCGGCCTGCGCTGGGGCTCGCATTCCAACAATCATTTCGACGTTTCGTTGGCGATGTTCACCCATGTCGCCGCCGCCGCGCCGGGCAATATCACCGCCATCGATACCCACTGGATCTGGCAGGACGGTCAGCGCCTGACCAAGGAACCCTTCCCCATCGTGCAGGGCCAGATTCCGGTTCCCATGCAGGGCGGGCTGGGGGTGGAGATTGACTTGGCCCAAGTCGAGAAGGCGCACAATGTCTACAAGTCGCTGGGGGATGGCGCGCGCGACGACTCCATCGGCATGCAGTTCCTGATTCCGGGCTGGAAATTCGATCCCAAAAAACCCTGCCTGGTGCGGTAGCTTTGCGCTTTGCGCATTGGTCCATGCGCTCTTTGGTTTGATTGAGGACTGCTCGGCGGGAATGGGCGTGCTATAAACGCGCCATGAATGTCCGCCAGCAACCCCCGCACGAACCACCGCGCCGCATCCAGGTCGCTGCGAGCGACAATGTCGCCATCATCGTCAACAGCCTGGGCCTGCCCGCCGGCAGCGCATTTGCCGACGGCCTGACGCTGAATCATTTCGTGCCGCAGGGCCACAAGGTGGCGCTGGCCGACATCGCTGATGGCCGCGACATCATCCGCTACAATGAAGTGATCGGCACCGCCCGGGGCGACATCAAGCGCGGCGACTGGATCAATGAAGACAATGTGGTGATGGGCACGGCCCCGCCGCTCGATCAGCTGGAGATGGCGACCCGCCCACCGCCCGCGCCGGAACCGCTGACCGGCTACACGTTTGAAGGCTATCGCAATGCCGACGGCACGGTCGGCACCAAAAACATCCTGGCGGTGTCCACCAGCGTGCAATGCGTGTCAGGCACCATGGAATTCGCCCTTAAGCGCATTAAGGCCGAACTGCTGCCGAAATACCCCAATGTCGACGATGTGGTGGTGCTGACCCACGCCTATGGCTGCGGCGTGGCGATCAATGCACCCGAAGCAATGGTCCCGATCCGCACCCTGCAGAACCTGGCGCGCAATCCCAATTTCGGCGGCGAAGTGCTGGTGGTGGGACTGGGCTGCGAAAAACTGGTGCCCGAACGGCTGTTGCCGGCGGGCCAGGAGAACAACAACACGCTGCGGATGCAGGATGA